>JBNJCX010000014.1:0-41244 GCA_051744365.1 Bacillota bacterium | reverse complement strand
TGCCGTAAGTCAAATCATATCACAGCTGGAATCTGACCTTAAGGTAAGACTTTTTACAAGAACTCCAAAAGGAGTGGTTCTCACAAAAGAAGGCGAACTACTTTTTGAGTATGTAAATCCTGGAATTGGACTGATTGAAAAAGGTGAAAAAAGATTGATGGATAGCAAGAATCTCTTTGAAGGTGAGCTTAGAATAGGAGTAGGAGATACAATAGCAAGATACTATCTTATGGACTATCTTGAAAGATTCAACGGCCTTCATCCACAAGTGAAGCTGAGGATAGTTAACAGGACTACAATGGAGCTGACTTCACTTATAAAATCAGGAGAAATTGACCTTGCTGTTTTAAATCTTCCCATAGGAGATTCAAGCCTTCGGACAATACCTACAAAAAAGATTCAGGACATTCTGGTATCAGGTGAGCGATTTTCAAGATTGAAAGATAAAAAAATCGATATTGAAAAATTAACTGAATATCCATTGATTATGCTGGATGACAGATCAAAGTCCAGGGAGTATATAGAGGGTTTTCTAAGCTCCCAAGGTTTCATAGTTGAACCTGAAATTGAGCTGGGATCTCACGACCTTCTTCTTGAATTTACAAGGATTGGTCTTGGTCTTGCTTTTGTTGTCAAGGAGTATTCATTGGCTTATCTGGACAGTAATGAGGTTTTTCAGGTTGTCATGGGTACAAACATACCTGAGCGGAGTATTGGCATCTGCCATCTCAAGGGAGTAAGCCTTTCACCTGCAGCAGAAAAGTTTGTCAAAATACTTTTGAATGAGGATCAAAAATGATAGAATAGACTTGGCATGATTAATCAATTGATCATTGCATATGGAGGATTTTATGAATTTTGGAGAAAACAATACCAATGAAGATAATATATCTAGAAAATTCAAAGACAAGCTTGAATACTACAAGAACCTAAAGACACGAATAAGGCCAAAATCGGATAGTGTCAGGCTTATAATTATTTATGTTATTCTGGGATCTGCGTGGATTCTGTTTTCAGACAGAATCCTTATGATTTTTGAGGGAGATATTTCAATGTACCAGCGTATGCAGACATTCAAGGGCTGGTTCTATGTACTTATATCAGGAATAATATTTTATTTTATTGTCAGGAAAAGACTCGAACTTTTCAAAGATGCTGTGGACCAGCTCTACGACGGCTATGAACAGCTTGATATTTCCCATAACGAGCTGCACATTGCCAAGGATGAGCTTCAGGAGAAGTATAATCAGCTTGATTACTATAGAAAAGCGCTTGAAGAGAGTCAGATGCAGTATAACCTTTCTGTTCAGGGGGCAAATGACGGTGTCTGGAGCTGGGACATACCAGCTGACAGGTATTTCACTTCAATAATGACAAAGGAGAATTTCGGATATTCCAAGAATGAGCAGGAAAAAACTGACACATTGTCAAAATGGCAAAGTCTGGTTCACCCTGAAGATCTCCTAAAAGGCAAGATCAAGCTAGAGGAATATATAGAGAAGGGTCAAAATATATACGAAAACATTTTTCGTGTTCGGAGCTTTAGCGGAGATTACAGGTGGATTCTCAGTAGAGGAAAGCTTATAAGGGATGAAGAAGGCGATCCCGTTAGAATTGCAGGTTCACATACGGATCTTACAGAGCAATTGCTGCTGCAGGAAAATCTGCACCAGGAAAAGGAGCTTGTGGACAGTATTTCAAATGAAGCGCCTATCGGTATACTTGTGTGCGATAAGCTGGGAATCATAAGAAAATTGAACAAGTATGGAGAAGCACTCCTTGGATATTCTGAGGAGGAGCTCATAGGCAAGGATGCTTATAAGATTTTTCTCAATGACCACGAAAAAAATCTGCTGGACATTCATCTTCAAAAGATATTTAAAGGGAAGTCCATGAGCAATGTAGAGACAAACATGACAACTAAATCGGGCATAAAGAGAACCTTGCTATGGAGTAACAGCTTTCTTCACGATTTAAACGGAGATATCGATGGGCTTGTTTTTCTTGGAGTTGATATCAGTGACAGAAAAAATATGGAGTATAAGCTCCAGAGGCTTGCATATTTTGATCCTCTCACAGAAATGTCAAACAAGGAAAAGTTACGGGAGGATACAGAAATCCTGCTGTCTGACGATAATAATACCCATTCCTTTGCGTTGGTATATCTTGATATAGACAATTTCAAGCTGATAAATGATACCATGGGCCATGTAGCAGGAGACGAACTTATAAGACATATAGGAAATACAATGACCCAGACTATAAGTGAGGATGAAAAAGTCTACAGGTTTGGTGGCGATGAATATATGATTCTTGTTGAGAAGGCGTCCGAAGATATTTTGTCTGAGAAGATAAATGCTCTAATGGAAAAAATAAGAACACCTTGGCATTACAACAATCAGACATTCCATATCTCGGCGAGTGCAGGAATAGCAATATATCCTTGTCATGGTAAGGATTACGAGCAGTTGATGCAGAATGCGGATACGGCACTTTCCTTAGCCAAGGAGGAAGGAAAAAACAAGTATGTTATATACGACAGAGAGATGGGGGAAAAGGCCTGGAAGCATGTACAATTGAACAATGATTTAAGAAATGCATTGGAACGAGATGAATTTGAATTATATTATCAACCTCAAATAAAACTATCCACCGGTGAAGTTCTCGGTATGGAGGCATTGATAAGATGGAACCATCCAACTAAAGGAAGAGTTTCACCGGCTGACTTCATTCCATTTTCAGAGCAGACAGGGCAGATAGACAAAATAGAGGAATGGGTCATAGATACTGCCTGTAAGCAGAGCAAATCATGGTTCAATTCCGGTTATGAAAATCTGTCGACATCCATAAATATTTCCGGAAAAATGCTTGGGAGAAGTGAATGGATTGAAAGAATTCAAAAGTATATTTCTGACTGCAGAAGCTATGGAAGAATAGTATTTGAGATCACTGAAACAGCAATAATATCGGATATGGAGGTAAGTCTGGATTCCTTGAGAGAGATACATGACATGGGAATAAGGATAGCACTGGATGACTTCGGAACAGGTTATTCATCGCTGACATATCTTCAGAAACTACCAATAGACATTATTAAACTGGACCGTAATTTCATCTGGGAAATAGGAAAGGACCAGGGAAAGGAATTTATCATAAAAGCAGTTATAGATCTAGCCCATAACCTTGGCATGAGTGTTGTGGCAGAGGGAATAGAAACTGAAGAACAGCTTGAATTTATTAAAAAATCAGGTTGTGATTATGCTCAGGGCTATTATTTCAGCAAGCCAATGAGTGTTGGAGATATAGACGATATGCTTGAAAAATTGGTAAGTTAAGATAAAAAGCAATAATAGAATTGCCTGGAATTCCAGGCAGTTCTATTATGTACATCACCCTGTTTCAACTTATTGTCCCCAGATAGCATAACTATTGTTTTTACTCATTTAATTAGGGAATATATTTAATGAGTAAAAAATTTATATGGGGAGTGATAACATGTTGAACGGTGGTTATATGGGAAAAATCCTGAGAGTTAATTTGACAACCGGATCGATTGTAACTGAAGAGCTGGATTTACCAGAGAAGATGATACATTCCCTCCAAGAATAATGGAAGAGCCACTAAAGGCTGGTGGATCAGAAGGTCAGTTTATTCCAAAAGAAGACCTGGATCTTATGCTGAATGAATACTATGAAGCAAGAGGATGGACGAAGGAAGGCATACCCACTGAAGACAAGAAGAAAGAACTAGATATAGGATAGTCCTATGATTATAATAACAGTAAGGACAATTTTTGGATTGGATAGAATGCTTGGTTCAAAAAAGACTCAACAGATAACAATTAATGGTGAACCAACCGTAAGGAGAGTAATAGACCATATGGCAGAGCTATACGGGTATGAGATCAGAGACTTAATTATGGATTCAAATGAGAATCCGAAGCCAGGGATTTCGATACTCGTAAATGGAAGAAATATCTTTGCTTATAATGGTTTCTCGTACAAACTTGAAGATAAAGACGTAATTCTTATTCTTCCTCCAGTCGGAGGAGGATAGGAGGTTATATCATTGATGCACTAAATTCAAATGGAGGTTACAAAATGAATGACAACATAGACTTGGTAGTGCTGCGGACAATAGAGAATGAATTTGAAATGAATATGATTACTGCTATTCTGGAGGACAATGGAATACCCTATATAGTCAAAAATAAAGGGTCAGGAAGTTATATGAGAATTTTAACGGGAAGCTCACCATTTAATACAGATATATTGGTTGACAGTAAAAGTTTAGAAAAAGCAATTGAGCTGATCAGTCCCATTATAGGAGATGAGATGGAATAGGATAAGAAACTAATTGATTTTTGAAATTGCAACGCAAGTGCTCCGGCTCCTGTCGGAGCACAAATTAAGCATAATACATATTTGATTGGAAAAATGTGAATTTGCAATTATATCATAACAAAATGGAGGTAATTTGATGATAGGAATATTCGATTTTGTTTTACCTACTAAAATAAGATATGGAGCAGGATCTTTGAAATTCCTTGGAGAGGAATTAAGACTTCTGGATGCAAAGAAGGTAATGATAATAACGGATAAAGGGATAATAAAATCCGGATTGATGGATATATTGAAAGGGACTCTTTCTTCCGAGGATTTCGAGCTTATCATATTCGATAAAATCGAGGCAAATCCGAAGGATTACAACGTCGAAGAATGTGCGAAATTGGCAAGGCAGGAGAATGTGGACACCCTTGTGGCATTCGGAGGTGGCAGTCCGATTGACGCAGCAAAGGCTGCAGCAGTTCTTGCAAGGCAGGGAGGAAGAATAAGGGACTATGAAGGAAAAGGGAAAATCAAAGAGGATTGTCTTCCTTTGATTACTGTTCCCACAACAGCGGGTACCGGAAGTGAGGTTACATTTTCTTCTGTTATAACTGATACTGAAAAGAATTTTAAATTCACTGTAAAAAGTCCGTATATAGCGGCTAAGACCGCTTTAGTAGATCCTGAGCTTACTCAAAGTGTTCCACCGTTGATAACTGCATCCACAGGAATTGATGCCCTTACTCATGGAATTGAAGGCTACACGGCAAATTGCACAGAACCCATTGCTGAAGCACTGGGCTTGTATGCTGTCGAATATATAGCATCCAGTATTGAAAAAGCAGTAAAGAATGGGAATGATCTGGAGTCAAGAGACAGGATGATGATGGGAAGCCTAATGGCAGGTCTATCTTTCAGTCATTCTGATGTTGCATCAGTCCATTGCATGGCGGAGGCTCTGGGCAGCATGTACGATGCACCTCATGGCTTATGCAACTCAATTCTTTTGCCTTATGTAATGGAATACAATCTCCCGGCTGCTGAGCACAAATATGCCAGGATAGCAAGGGCGATGGGTATAGATGGCAAAGATGACTCCGACACTGCTAGAAAGGGCATTGAATTTATAAAAGATTTATCCGGAGAAATTGGATTGCCAGGGCTTAGCTCTCTTGATATAAACCCTGATGATTTTCACAAGCTTGCGGAGATGTCTGTTGCAAACGGTTCAAATGCCAGTAATCCAAGGGCTATGGATAAGGAAGTATATATAGAGCTTTTTAAAAAGGCATATGAAGATAGAAGATAATCAACATTGGAGATGTATTTTTTATTTACAAATTGGGTAGATATAGTATAATATGAGGTATATACTGCGATGGAAAAGAGTAACTGCTCAATACCTACAGAGAGTCGATGATGGTGGAAATTCGATGGGGATAAACAGTGAATGGGCTCCGGAGTGTTGTCTGAAAAGAGTAGGACAAGGGTATCCCCCCTTACTGGGACCAAAGCTGGCAGAAATGCAAGAAGAGTGGCAACGCGGACAACCCTTCGTCTCTTTAATTAAAGAGACGAAGGGTTGTAGTATTTTCAGAAAGGATGATTTATAATGGATAAAAAAATAGTTTTCAGCGGAGTGCAGCCATCAGGTGCACTGACAATAGGGAATTATATAGGTGCTTTAAGAAATTTTACGGAGCTTCAGGATGAATATGACTGCAACTACTGTGTAGTCGATATGCATGCCATAACTATTCCACAGTTACCAAAGAATCTTAGAAAAAATACATTGGATGTGTTGGCCATGTATATGGCCAGTGGAATTGACCCTGAAAAGTCAACATTATTTATCCAATCCCATGTACCTGCTCATGCTGAATTATCATGGGTATTGAACACCATCACCTATATGGGTCAATTGAACAGAATGACACAATTTAAAGAGAAATCAAAGAAATCAGATGAAAATCTTAATGCGGGACTTTTCACCTATCCTGTATTGATGGCAGCTGATATTTTACTGTACCAGACTGACTATGTTCCAGTGGGCGAAGACCAGAAGCAGCATCTTGAGCTCGCCAGAGATCTTGCCGAAAGATTCAACAGTAAATACAGTGATACATTCCACGTGCCGGAGCCATTAATCAAGGAATTCGGAGCCAGGATAATGAGTCTGCAGGATCCCACAGCAAAGATGAGCAAATCTGACAGTGATGAAAATGCATTTATACTTCTTCAGGACAGCAAGGATAAAATTGCAAAAAAAATTAAGAGAGCTGTAACAGATTCAATAGGAGAGGTTAATTATTCAGATGAACAGCCTGGATTGAAGAATCTGATAAATATTTACTCTGTATTATCAGGAAAGGGAGTAGAAGAGATTTTAAACCTATACCATGGAAAAGGTTATGGAATATTCAAGTCAGAGCTTTCTGAGGTAGTAATAGATGCTCTTGAACCTGTGCAAACCAAGTATCGTCAGTATCTAGATAGCAAGGATTTTTTAGAGAAAGTATATTTGGATGGAGCACAAAAAGCAGAAAACAAGGCAAGGAAGACATTAAGGAAGGTATATAAAAAAATTGGCTTTATACCCAGAGTATAATAAGTCGAAAGCCTGAGTTTTCAATATAATTAAGTCAATAAAATATTTACAGCTGAAAAGCATGGAATAAGTTTAACAACACTTTGGAGGAAGCTGAAGGCTATGGATTAAACTTAATGTGTGCACGGTTGACCAGGGAATGTAAATAAAGTAAAATAACTCTAAGCGTAGCAAAATGAAGTTATAGACAAGGAGAGAGAAAATGACAATACCAAACCTGATCACCGTATTCAGAATCATATTGATACCTGTTTACCTGATAGTGTTTTTTTCAGATATGGATAACAAGGTATTTGTTCTGGGAATGATTTTCATGATAGCCGGAATATCAGATGTTCTGGATGGATATATAGCCAGGAGATTCAACCTTGTAAGCAAGTTTGGATCGGCACTGGATCCATTCGCAGACAAGATGATGAGCTTTACAGTACTTGTAACATTTACACTAATAGGTTTGATCCCAGTGTGGATACTGGTACCCATGATTATAAAGGAACTGGTTATGATCGCAGGAGGGATCCTTCTTTATCTGAAACATGGAAAAGCCGTTATACCTGCAAATAAGTACGGTAAGATTGCAACATTTTCATTATACGCTGCGGTCCTATCAATAGTGTTCAATATGAATATGACTTTATCAATACTGCTATTAATTATAACAGTGTCGCTGAACCTTGTTGCATTTTACAATTACTTGAAAATATTTAGAAAACTGCTTGATGATGAAAAAAATCAATGATTTTTAAAGAAGCTACTATCAATAATTGAAATATCTATTTTAAATCAATCTTTTACAGCTTTAGTTTTGACGGGGGAAAACTGATAGCACAAGAAGGGAAAAAATATTGACAAAACAGTCCCTAAAAGCTATAATTTAGACTATATATTTTGTGATGAGAAAGAGGAGTAACCTGATTCTCTTATAGAGAGTGGATGTATGACTGGAAGATCCGCAGTAGGAATCAGGAGAAGGTAGCTTTTGAGCATTCAGGCTGAATAGAGTAAGCCTGAACGGGATACCGTTAACTATTAATGAAGAGTCATGGCCATGCCATGGAATTAAGGTGGTACCGCGAACCCTTCGTCCTTATATTAGTTTGGATGAAGGGTTTTTTATATTGCCAAGGAGGGAATAAGATGAGAGAAAATTTACCAAAGAATTACAATCCAAAGGAATTTGAAGACAGGCTCTATGAATTCTGGAATAAGAACGGCTATTTCACACCTGAGATAGACGAAAATAAAAAGCCATATACGATAATGATGCCACCTCCAAATGTTACTGGTAGTCTTCATATGGGGCACGCACTAAATAATACAATCCAGGATATTCTTATCAGATGGAAGAGGATGGAGGGTTATTCTGCACTATGGCTTCCAGGAACTGATCATGCAAGTATTTCCACAGAGGCTAAGGTTGTGGAAAAGATAAAATCAGAAGGCAGAAGCAAAGACGAGCTTGGGAGAGAAGGCTTCATCAAGGAAGCCTGGGAGTGGACTGATCTATATGGAGGAACTATAAAAAATCAGTTGAAAAAACTGGGAGTTTCATGTGACTGGACGAGGGAGAGGTTTACTCTTGATGAGATGCTCAGCAATGCAGTTGAGGAAGTTTTTGTAAGATTATACGACAAAGGTCTTGTATATAGGGGAGACAGAATTATTAACTGGTGTCCCAGCTGCCATACCGCTATTTCAGATGCTGAAGTAGACCATGAGGATTCTCACGGCCATTTGTGGTATGTAAGCTATCCAATAAAGGACAGTGATGAAAGTATCACTATAGCTACTACAAGGCCGGAAACAATCCTTGGTGACCTTGCAGTGGCAGTTCACCCGGATGATGAGAGGTATTCGCATCTAGTAGGCAAGACGGTCACCCTCCCACTGGTTGGAAGAGAAATCCCGATTATAGCAGACAGCTATGTCGAGATGGAATTTGGTACCGGAGCATTGAAGATAACCCCGTCCCACGACCCGAATGACTTTGAAGTTGGTGAAAGACATAATCTGGGACAATGTGTGGTAATAGACGAGGATGGATTCATCAATGAAAATGGCGGAGAATTCCAGGGAATTGAAAGATTCGAGGCGAGAAAAGCAGTTGCTGCCAAACTTGAGGAACAGGGATATCTTCAAGCTGTTAAGGAACATGAAAATGCAGTAGGGCACTGTGAAAGATGCAAGACTATAATAGAACCGATAATTTCGAAGCAATGGTTTGTAGAGATGAAACCTTTGGCAAAACCGTCACTGGAAGCATATTATAACGGTGAAATCAATTTTGTCCCTGAAAGATTCGGAAAGGTATACGTTCATTGGTTGGAAAACATCAAGGACTGGTGTATTTCAAGACAGCTTTGGTGGGGACACAGATTGCCTGTTTATTACTGCGATGACTGTGGAGAAATAATAGTAACAAGAGAAGAAGTTACCAGCTGTCCAAAATGTAACAGCACCAATATCACACAGGAAACTGATACCCTTGACACCTGGTTCTCTTCAGCATTATGGCCATTCTCAACACTAGGCTGGCCAGAGGATACGGAGGATCTAAAATACTTCTTCCCGACAGATGTGCTTGTTACTGGTTATGATATTTTATTTTTCTGGGTAATTAGAATGATTTTTTCCAGCCTTGATATGATTGGAGAACTTCCTTTCAAGGATGTTTTCCTTACAGGCCTGGTAAGGGATTCCCAGGGAAGAAAGATGAGTAAATCTCTTGGAAACGGAATTGACCCATTGGAGATTATAGAAGAGTATGGCGCAGATGCACTGAGATTTACCTTGATTACAGGTAATACACCTGGAAATGACATGAGGTTTTACACTGAAAGGGTTGAAGCTAACAGAAATTTTGCAAACAAGCTATGGAACGCAACTAGATTCGTAATGATGAATCTGGATGAGGATATGGAGAAGGCATCCCTTAAAGGATTGGATCTTCAGACAGAAGATAAGTGGATATTGACAAGACTTAATACTTTGATAAGTGAAGTACAAGACAATATGGACAAGTATGAAATTGGACTTGCGGGTCAAAGGATATATGAATTCATATGGGAAGACTATTGTGACTGGTATATAGAGATGGTAAAATCCAGACTATATGGAGATGACAAAGAATCTTCAATAACAGCTCAGAACGTACTGGCGGTTGTTTTGAGAGATACCTTGAAGCTTCTGCATCCATTTATGCCGTTTATAACTGAAGAAATATGGCAGCATCTTCCTGGGAAAAGCGAAGCGCTGATTGTCGAGTCATGGCCAGTGTCGGATGAACAGCTTATTTTCAACAAAGATGCAGAAGATATTGAATTTATAAAAAAGGCTATCAAAGGAATAAGAAATGCAAGAGCTGAGATGAATATTGTACCTTCGAGGAAGTCAAAGCTTGTTTTTGTACTCCAGGATGATTCAAAGAAAAGAGTCATTGAAGAAGGTAAAACCAAATTTGTTACACTGGCAAGTGCTGAAGACATTTTATTTGTCCAAGACAAGAAGTCCTTGGGCGATGACAATATATCCGTGGTGATGGATGGATGTGAGATATACTTGCCTCTAAGTGATCTCATTGATATTGAAAAGGAAATTGAGAGACTGGAGAAAGAAAAGACAAAGCTTGAGGATGAAATAGAGAGAGTCAAATCCAAGTTGTCAAACGAAGGCTTTGTATCCAAAGCTCCTGCCAAAATAGTAGAGGAAGAAAAAGAAAAGCAGATCATGTACTCACAGATGCTGGAAAATGTACTGGAGAGACTTGAATCTCTTGAAAAATAGCAGGAGGATAAGATGAAATACGAAGAGGCACTGGCCTATATAAATGATAAGGAAAAATATGGATCAAGGCTTGGTCTCGATTCCATAAGAACACTCTTGAAGCACATGGGTAATCCTCACGTGGGGATGAAATACATTCACGTGGGTGGAACCAACGGGAAAGGATCAACATCTGCATATCTGGCTCAGTGCCTAAAAGAAGCCGGCTACAGGACTGGGATGTATACATCGCCTTACCTGGAACGTTTTACTGAAAGAATACAGATAAATGGAAAGGATATTCCCCAGGAAGTACTTGGGGAAATTACCTCCAGGATTAAGGATGCAGCTGACAAAATGGTCCAGGATGGGATGGAGCATCCGACCACCTTTGAACTTGTAACAGCTGCTGGATTTGAGTACTTTAGTAGAAGCGATGTTGATTTTGTAATACTTGAAGTAGGTCTTGGCGGAAGATTTGACAGCACAAATGTGATAGAATCTTCAGTTGCCACTGTAATCACAACAATCGACTATGATCACACTGACGTTCTTGGTAATACTCTGGGGGAAATTGCATATCAGAAAGCCGGCATAATAAAGAAAGATGGATTGGTAATATCCTATCCTCAGAAGGAGGAAGCTGAGAAAGTGTTAAAGGATGTTGCAAATGAATCTGATGCCACTTTTGTGCCAATTCCTGTTGAGAATCTGAAACTAAGAAGCAGCACTTATGAAGGAAGTATTTTTGATTTCAGATACAATGACATCAAAATGGAAAGACTTGAAATAAGTATGCTGGGAGACTACCAGGTTATGAATGCAGCCCTTGCAATTACTACACTTTTTGCACTGAAGGAAAGGGGGCTGGTTGAATTCACAGAAGATCAGCTTCGAAGAGGACTTTATAATACAAAGTGGAGAGGTAGGTTGGAAGTTCTTTCAAAGAATCCAATATTTCTTATTGATGGGGCACATAATCTACAGGGCATTACACAGCTTGCCAAAGCAGTTCATATGTTTCCCTATAAAAGGCTGATTCTTGGGATAAGTGTCCTAAAGGACAAGGATTATACTCACATGATAGAAAAATTGGTACCCTTGGCATCGGAGATTGTAGTAACAGAGGTTAAAATGCCTAGAAAACTGAGTGCTGAGATTTTAGCCGCTGAGGTCAGAAAATACAACTCCAATGTACATGTGGAGAAGACCATTGAGGGTGCTGTAGAGAAAACAATTGAACTGGCAGAAAAAGAAGACATGATATTATTCGGCGGATCATTGTATATGATTGGGGAAGTTAGAGCAAAAGCAACAAACCTACTATCTAGATAGTAGGTTTGTTGCTTATTAAAAGATCGATTATTGACTTGAAATAAAGTTCCGGAGTTTTGTTCCACTTATCCATAAGCAGAGTAGCCTGCTCCTGATTGGGTACGCTTATGTACATGCTGAATACAGTCTCTTCTTTCTCAATAAGCTTGAGGTTGACATTTATTTCTCCGTTGTCTCTGGGGTATGATGTTGCTTCAGCCTGCACAGGGATCTCGGTGCCTGTGGAATCCAGCCCAAAGAAGATATGGACCTTTGATATTGCATCCTCTGGAATCTTATACTTGAAATATTCCAGGCTGGCAGAACCGCTCTCCTTCAGTTTCAATAGCGAGAAGTGGTCCCTTTCTACAATACTTATAAAAGATCCTTCCGTCAGTTCGGATATATATTGCTGTATTATAAAAAAGTTCATGGTGAAATTTTCAATTAGAATTTCTGCAAGCTGCTCCTTTGTCAATGGTTCAGGAGATGCTTTCAATATATAAAGCAGCAGCAACTTTTGTTTAGCTACATCTTCAGTGTTATCCTGAAACATTTCTTCACCCCTTTGGATATCAGATTATCTGATTATACCACAAATTGATGTGAAATAAACAGAATTGAAGGATTAAGAGTGTTGCATATATAAATTGAGGGTATAAGGAATTTACTAGCCGGAGTATGATATTCATTATAAAGGGATGGTTATTTTATGTATACAGAGTTGCTAATGGGAGTAATTATATTTATAATAGTTGTAAGCATTCAATTGACTTTAAACTTGATACTGAAGGAATTGAGGGAATTGAAGGATATATTAAGAAGCAAATTTAAGTAGGAAGGAGAGGACAGCTTGATAGAAAATAAAAATGAAAAGATTCTGTTTTCAAGAGAAGAAATTGACAAGAGGGTAAAGGAATTAGGTCAGCAGCTAAGTGGACAATACAAGGGCAAAAATCTCGTTATTGTATCCTTGCTTAAAGGCAGTTTTGTTTTTACAGCAGATTTGGCCAGGGAATTAAGCATACCCGTTGAAATTGAATTTATGACCACAGAAAGTTATGGAAAAGAGGAAATCTCCTCCGGATTAGTGAAAATCCTTCAGGATGTCAGAGGATCTCTGAAAGGAAAGGATGTACTGATTGTCGACGATATAATTGATACAGGTCATACTTTGAAAAAGGTAATCGAGCATCTTGAGACAAAGGAGCCTGATTCCATAAATGTTTGTGTAATGCTGGACAAGCCAAGCAGAAGACAGGTGGAACTTGAGCCTGATTATGTAGGGTATGAGATACCTGATGTATTTATAGTGGGTTATGGATTGAATTACGGTGACTTTTACAGGAACGTTCCATATATATTTACATTTGAGTGAATAGAGCATCTACAGGATATATTATCACCTACAGGCAACTGTAGGTGTATTTAATGAATTTGAGTTGATAAATTTTGACAGGGCGTGAGCTGATGAAAATAAGAAGACTACCAACGATAAATGAGGCAAATATTCTGTTTCTTGCATTGGGACTTATACTTCTGGTTTTTGGGTCCATAGTACAGCAACGGGATCTTTACACAGGTGTACTAATCACTGAGTACATATTTATATTGATTCCGAATATACTATATCTTAAATTCAGGGGTTTCTCAATAAAGGAAGTATTGGGACTTAGGCCGATTTCATTCAGGCAGGGTATCCATATATTCTTTATAATTATATTTGCTTATCCTATGGCTGTTTTTCTCAACTATATAATGATAGTTCTGGTGAATTCCATGAGTCAGGCAATGCCAATAGGAGTACCTATCCCCACGAGCTGGTGGGAATTCTTGGTGGGGCTGGCTGTAATAGCAATAACACCTGGAATATGTGAAGAAGTTATGTTCAGGGGGACCATGCAAAGTGCCTATAATAGAATAGGCGAGAAAAAGGCAATTTTTATAACCGCATTGCTTTTTGGTGTTTTCCATTTCAATCTTTTAAATCTGCTGGGTCCGTTTTTTCTTGGGATAATTCTTGGAATAATAAGGTCAAAGACGCGAAGTATTTACGGTTCAATACTTGGTCATATCTTAAATAATGGGATTGCTCTTTCCATAGGATTTGCTCTAACAGGATTAACTGAGAACCTAAAAGATATTACAGAGCAAACGTCAGCTTTTCCAGAAGGAATGCAGATGATAATTACTCTGATAGTTCTGGCTGGATGGGCTTTGTTTTCATTTGTTGTACTGTATCTGCTATTGAGAGCCTTTCCTGAATCGGATGAGACTGAGTATGACAAAATACAATTGAACGACGAAAACATATCTTTGGATGGAGTAATCATAGAGAAAGAAAATGACAGAATTTTATGGGCGCCGATTATAATAATTGCAGGTATATTTATATTCTTAAACTACAGGTATTTCTTCCTGCTTTAAAGGGATGTGAATTAAGATGTCAAGCTATGGTAATTTCGCGATATTATACGATACACTTATGGATGATTTTGATTATGCTGCATGGAGTGAATATATCGAGAGCATATTCAAGATTAACAGGATTCAAACAGGAAGGATTCTTGAAATGGCATGTGGTACTGGAAGCCTCACGGAGGAACTCCTTAAAAGAGGATTTCAGGTTGATGGGTTTGATTTGTCAGAGGAAATGCTTGCTCAGGCAAATAGCAAATTATCAGGAAGAAGAGGCTTCAGGCTTTTCAGAATGGATATGACAGAATTTAGGATGGATATGAAGTATCAGGCTGTTGTAGCCGCCTGTGACAGCATAAATTATATTCTCAGTGAAGAGTCATTGCTGGGAACATTTAAAAGAGTTAATGAGCATCTGGAGGACGATGGTTTATTTATTTTTGACATAAATTCTGAATACAAGCTGATGGAAATTCTAGGGGATAATATTTTTATTGAGGACAGGGATAATATATTCTATACTTGGGATAATAGCTTTGATCAGACTAGTCGAATTTGCGAATTTTACCTTACTTTTTTTTACTCGGAGGATGGGAATAATTACAGCAGATTTGACGAGGTTCATAGGGAAAGGGCCTATTCACTTCAAGATATAATCGATTTGCTTTATAAGGCTGGGTTCAATGACGTGGAGTATTATGAAGCTTTTGGTTTTGATAAGGTAAGTGAAAAAACAGAGAGAATTAATTTTGTGGCTAGGAAGAATAAAAGATAAGGGTGATCAAGATAATATGAAGGATTATATGATAAGAGGAATGGACAGGAAAGGAAGACTTAGAGTATTTGTCTCAAAGACAACTAAGGTAGTTGATGAGGCAAGAAGGATACACAATACATCTGCGACTGCTACAGCTGCCATAGGAAGACTTTTGACTGCTGGTATAATGATGGGTGCTAACATGAAAAATGATAGTGATCTGCTGACTTTGAAGGTATCAGGGGGAGGACCTGTGGGCACACTGATAGTAGTGGCAAACAACCGGGGAGAAGTGAAGGGATTGATTGACAATCCAGCTGCCGATGCTCCTTCTACTGGCGAAGGGAAACTGGATGTAGGAGCTATAGTGGGTAAAAATGGTACTTTTACTTTAATTTCAGACACAGGGATGGGAGACCCATATGTAGGACAGACTAACATGGTGACAGGAGAAATCGGTGATGATATTGCCAATTATTATATCGAATCAGAGCAGATACCAACGGCTGTCGGACTGGGAGTCCTGGTTGATAAAGACCTAACCTGCAAGGCTGCTGGTGGATTTATCATACAGCTTTTACCATTTATTACAGATGAGGAAATAGAAATGATTGAAACATCCTTAAAAAAGGCAAAACAACTATCAACGATGATAGATGAGGGGTATACACCTGAGGAGATAATGTACGAGTTGCTATCCGAATTTGATATGGAGGTAACTGACAATCTCGATGTAAGCTATACCTGCGACTGCTCTGAGGAGAAGGTAGAAAAGGTCTTGATCAGTCTTGGCGAAAAAGAAATAAGTGATATCATCGAGGAAGATGGAGAAGGAGAAGTTGTATGCCATTTCTGTAATACAAAGTATCATTTCACCAAGGAAAAGCTGGAGAAAATCCTGTTGACAATAAAGGATAAGTAATATATACTAGCTATTGTGACATTCGCCGGAAACGGTGCGATGACTTGCCCAGATAGCTCAGTCGGTAGAGCAGTGGACTGAAAATCCACGTGTCGCTGGTTCGATTCCGGCTCTGGGCACCACAATAGTTTTATGGTATAATTTTTACAAGCGGGAGTGGCTCAGTGGTAGAGCATCGCCTTGCCAAGGCGAGGGTCGCGAGTTCGAATCTCGTCTTCCGCTCCATAAATATGGCGGCATAGCCAAGTGGTAAGGCAGAGGTCTGCAACACCTTCACCCCCAGTTCAAATCTGGGTGTCGCCTCCAAAGTGAAATCCTTCTGTCTAGACAGAAGGATTTTTTTAAGATTTTAGAACATTTAGTGAGGTATAGTTATGAAAAGTCCATTCATACCCATAAAAAAAGCGAATATTGCAATAGTCAATGAGGATGCACCAGCAGAGGTTTTCTTATCACTTGAAAGGATGGGAATCAGGATTGTCCCTGCAATCAAGGGAAAAAGCCTTCAGCCGCCTGTTTCAAGACATCCGGATATGGTCATAACGCCATTAAATCTCGACACTATATTGGCAGCACCATCTGTATGGGATTATTACAATAGAGAGCTAGGAAGATTCGGGATAAAGGTTATTAAAGGCAATACTGAGCCTAAAGCAAATTATCCGTACGACATACCCTATAACGCAGCTATCCTGGAAGATGTATTGATTCACAGGCTGGACAAGACAGATGGCTTTATACTTGATTATGCAAAAAAGAACAATTATGCTCTTCTGAACACAAAGCAGGGGTACACTAAATGCTCCTTGGCTTTGTTAAACGGGAGAAGTGGGATTACCTCCGACAAGGGAATTGCACATGTCTTGAATTTGAAGGGTTATGATATCCTCCACATAGCGCCCGGATATATTGAGCTTCCCGGTATGGATTGTGGATTTATCGGTGGTGCTACCGGCAATATTTCGCCCAGTGAAATGGTTATAACAGGCAACCTATACAACCATCCTGATCGTGAGAGGATAGAGTCATTTATTAACAGTAAGGGTATAAGACTGATTTACCTTTCTGAAAAGCCCGTGATTGATCTTGGGACGATAATTGGACTTTACAGTGAGGAAATGTAGTAGATACAGCAATAGAATCTTTTATTATCGGACTAATAGTGGTATCATAAATGTATAATATATAATATCGGGGAGGGAAATTATGGGAAATGAGATAGTTAAACCATCAATATTACCTGGATTTATGGAATTGAATCCTAGGGATCAGATTCTGTTCAATAGGATGATGGATACAATCAGGAAAAACTATGAAAAATTCGGGTTTCTACCTATTGATACACCAGTAATTGAAAAGTCAGAGGTGCTTCTGGCAAAGGGCGGAGGAGATACTGAGAAACAAATATATAAGGTTGTAAAGGGGAGTACTGACATGTCCATGAGGTTTGACCTTACAGTTCCCCTTGCAAGATACGTGGCACAGCACTATTCAGAGCTTGATTTTCCCTACAGAAGATATCATATAGGCAAGGTGTATAGGGGTGAAAGAAATCAAAAGGGTAGATTCAGGGAATTCTACCAGGCTGATATAGATATTATCGGAAATGGAAAGCTTGATGTAATAAATGATGCAGAGATTCCAAGCGTAATCTATTCAACCTTCAAGGATCTGGGATTTGAGGAATTCACAATAAAAATAAATAATAGAAAGATTCTATCAGGCTTCTTCAATTCAATAGGAGTTGAGGATGTGCCTTTCGTTCTTAGAACTGTAGATAAGCTGGAAAAAATAGGAATGGAAAATATTGAGGAAGAACTGGAGTCAAATGGTATTACCCAGGAGCAGATAAAAAAAATCAAGGAATTCATAGCAATTGAGGGTAACAATGATGAAATACTGACGCAACTGAAGGACCTTGACATAAGAAGTGATATCTTCCAGGAAGGACTGGATGAGCTGGGGACGGTAGTGAAGTACCTGAGATTATTCGGGGTTCCGGAAAGCAACTTTGCAATCGACCTTACAATAGCCAGAGGACTAGATTATTATACCGGAACTGTCTATGAAACCTTTCTAGACCAGTATCCATCAATAGGAAGTGTTTGTTCAGGTGGAAGGTATGATAACCTGGCAACGTATTATACAAGGCAACAGCTTCCAGGAGTAGGTATTTCAATTGGTCTGACAAGATTATTTTATCAGCTGATGGAAGCTGGAATAATCAACACTGAGGAAAGCTCCTTGTCAAAGGTACTTGTAATCCCTATGGAGGGTTATATGGATGAAGCTATCAAGCTGGCAGCATTCCTCAGAAAAGAGGATATTTTCACACAAGTATATCTTGAAGAGACAAAGCTGGGTAAGAAGTTCAATTATGCAGACAAGCTTGGAATACCATATGTTATTGTAATTGGCGAAGAGGAAAAGAGCAGTGGCGAATATACATTGAGGAATATGAAGTCTGGAGATCAGACCAAGTATAGCAAGGAAAGTCTTTTAGAAGTTTTAAAGTAATCCATTTGTGGTATCAATAATAATAGCTTGACAATAATAGCCTTAATTGTTAAAATCAAGCTAATAAAAATCAAAAGCTTGGATGGGAAGAGTAAGTTAGCTGTAATTGCCAGAGAAGGAGAATCATGTCTGAGAGTTCTCCACAATTAGGTTTACCGAAGACCACCCCTGAGCCGTACCTGAAAAGGCATCCGCCACAAGGCGTTATTTGGAATGAGTATAAATTAGGGTGGAACCACGGTCTTTCGTCCCTACAGAAATGTAGGAATGAAGGGCCTTATTTTTTTAAGGAGGGAAAATTATGATTAAAATTACTTTGCCTGATGGTTCAGTAAGAGAGTATGAAAAAGGTGTGAAGGTTTATGATGTAACGGCTGATATATCCGAAGGCCTTGCCAGAGCAGCAATGGGTGCTGTTGTAAATGGCAAGATTATGGGTATGCAGGAGTCCATTGATGATGATGCAGATTTTAAGGTAGTTAAATTTGAAGATCCTGAAGGCAGAAAGATATTCTGGCACACTTCTGCTCATATTATGGCACACGCAGTCCAGAACCTTTTCCCTGATGTAAAGTTTGCCATAGGTCCGCCAATTGAGAATGGATTTTATTATGACTTTGACACAGAGCACAGATTTACTCCTGAAGACCTGGAAAGAATAGAGGAGGAAATGAAGAAGGTAGCAAAGGAAGGCCATGTACTTGAGAGATTCGAGATGCCAAGAAACGAAGCTCTTGAATACTTCAGGGATAAGGGCGAGGAATACAAGGTAGACCTAATAGAGAAGCTGCCGGAGGATGAGATAATATCCTTCTATAAGCTGGGAGATTTTACTGATCTTTGTGCTGGACCTCATCTTTATGACACAAAAAAAGTCAAGGCCATCAAGCTTATGAGTATCGCCGGAGCATACTGGCGTGGAGATGAGAATAACAAAATGCTGCAAAGGATATACGGAACAACATATGAAAAGAAGAAGGATCTTGAAGAATACCTGAACAGACTTGAAGAGGCAAAAAAGAGAGACCATAGAAAGCTTGGCAGGGAGCTTGATCTTTTCAGCATGCAAGATGAGGGTCCTGGGTTCCCATTCTTTCATCCAAAAGGAATGATAATCAGAAATATATTGGAGGACTTCTGGAGAGAAGAGCATACAAAGAGAGGCTACGGTGAAATAAAAACACCATTGATTCTTAATGAGCAGCTTTGGCATCAGTCAGGTCACTGGGATCATTACAAGGAGAATATGTACTTTACTACAATAGACGATGCTGTCTACGCAATCAAACCTATGAATTGCCCGGGCTCAATACTTGTTTACAAGTCGAAGATGTACAGCTACAGGGATCTGCCTTTGAGATGGGGAGAGCTGGGCCTGGTACACCGTCATGAGCTATCAGGTGCACTTCATGGTCTTATGAGGGTAAGAAGCTTTACTCAGGATGATGCACATCTTTACACGCTCCCTTCACAGGTTAAGGATGAATTGAAAAAGACTATAGATCTGGCAGATTATATTTACGGTGTTTTTGGTTTTAAGTATAATATTGAGCTATCAACAAGACCTGAAAATTCAATGGGCACTGAAGAGCAATGGAATCTTGCAACAGAAAGCTTGAGAGAAGCCCTGGAGGAAAAGGAAATCCCATTCAAGATAAATGAGGGAGACGGGGCATTCTATGGACCTAAGATAGATTTTCATCTTGAGGATGCCATAGGAAGAACTTGGCAATGTGGTACTATCCAGCTGGACTTCCAGATGCCTGAGAGATTTGATCTGACCTATGTAGACCAGGATAATGAGAAAAAGAGACCCGTAATGGTTCACAGGACAATACTTGGAAGCATGGAAAGATTTATGGGAATCCTTATCGAGCACTTTGCCGGTAAATTTCCTATGTGGATTGCTCCAGTGCAGGCTACAGTACTTCCAATATCAGATAAATTCAATGACTATGGTAAGGATGTTGCAAAATTACTTGAAGAAAAGGGAATCCGTGTAGAGGTGGATGAAAGAGCTGAAAAAATAGGATACAAGATTCGTGAAGCTCAGATGCAGAAGGTCCCATATATGTTGATTGTTGGGGAAAAGGAAGTTGAGGACAGACTTGTATCAGTTAGAAAGAGAGATCGGGGAGACATGGGTCAGATGGGAATTGAAGCCTTTGTTGAACAGATAATTGATGAAATTGAAACCAAAGCGAAATAGTCAGGAGGTAGTGATGGATTTTGGGGATATAATTGGACCTGTGTATTCAGGACAGGATAAGTATATTTCCACTGAGAACATCACAAAGCTTACAGGAATATATACTCTTGCACTATTTGAACTTGTGAAACAATAATGTTTGACAAATACTGGAGTGTGTCATATAATGATTAAGGAATTGAATATATAATTCAAAGTAGAAGTTCCGCTTCTCACCTTATAGCTGCGGCTCATAGGGTTGACAGAATTATCTTGTGTTGTAATATCATACACAGGAGTTGCCATGCGATGGTATTTTAAGCGGACATTCTATGTCCGCTTTTTTAATTTTTGAAAACAATAGGAGGTGTAGGATTATTAAAGAACTTCAAATCAACGAAGAGATAAGGGAAAGAGAAGTTAGGCTTATTGATGTGGATGGTAGTCAGCTAGGTGTAGTGCCTATAAAAAAGGCAATGGAAGTTGCGTTTGAGAGAAGGCTCGATCTTGTAAATGTTGCTCCAACTGCAAAACCTGCAGTATGCAAAGTAATGGATTATGGAAAGTATAAATATGAAATATCAAAAAAAGAGAAAGAAGCCAGAAAAAATCAAAAGACTATCAACATAAAAGAAATAAGATTAACACCCAATATCGAAACTCATGACTTGAATGTTAAGGTAACCCGTGCCATTGATTTCTTGAAGGATGGCGATAAAGTAAAGGTTTCAGTTAGGTTCAGAGGTAGAGAAATGGGACACACTGAAATGGGAAAAGAAGTATTGGATGAATTCGCTCAGCTGACAAGTGAGGTTGGGAAGATAGAAAAAGAAGCTAAGCTAGAGGGCAGAAACATGGTAATGTTCCTGATGCCAAAAGCAGACTAAGTTAGGAGGAAATAGATAATGGGAAAAATGAAAACACATAGAGGCTCAGCAAAGAGATTCAAGAGAACCGCCTCAGGACTTCTCAAGAGATTCAGAGCATTTAAGAGCCACAAAACTGGAAAGAAGTCACCTAAGAGAACTAGAAATCTTAGGAAAGGTGCATTAGTAAGCAAGGCAGATCGAAAAAGAATCGATTCAATGCTACCATAGTATTGTTAAACTTATTTAGGAGGCGTTTAAAATGGCAAGAGTAAAAAGAGGCGTTAATGCCAAAAAAAGACATAAGAAAGTATTAAAGGCTGCAAGAGGATATTACGGAGCGAAAAGTAAAATTTTCAGACCAGCTAATCAAGCAGTTATGAAATCATTAAACTATGCATTTATAGGCCGTAAACAAAAGAAAAGAGAATTCAGAAAGATGTGGATTGCACGTATAAATGCGGCAGCAAGAATAAACGGCATGAGCTACAGCAAGTTCATAAGCGGGATAAAAAAATCAGGAATCGAAGTAAACAGAAAAATGCTTTCAGAGATGGCTATCCATGATTCAGAGGGCTTTGCCAAGCTGGTAGAAATAGCAAAGGAAGCATAAATGCAAAAGTTCCAATAGGAACTTTTTTTGCATTTATGGACCTGGCATTTATCATTTAATGGAGGGCTGTCATGTCATACATAAAAGAAAAATTATTCAAGTTTGAATTAAATCCACCCAGAGTGCTGGCCCTTGGCTTTCTTGGATTGATTGCTATAGGAGCGATACTGTTAAACTTACCTGTTGCATCAGCTGATGGAAATAGAATTGGTCTGCTTGATGCACTATTCACATCAGCTTCAGCTGTATGTGTTACCGGTCTTATAGTAGTTAATACAGCTGAACATTGGTCTATTTTTGGGAAGATAGTAATACTGTTTCTAATTCAGGCAGGTGGCCTTGGTATAATGACTATGGCGACAATAGTTGCCCTTATAACAGGAAAAAGAATTTCATTGAAGGAACGATTAATTATCAAGGAACAGATGAACCAGCAAACTCTTACGGGAATGGTAAGGCTAACCCTTTATGTAATTTTACTTACATTTAGCATAGAAGCCGTGGGTGCAATACTTTTATCGTTTAAATTTATACCTGAATACGGGATAACAAAGGGGGTCTGGTTTTCAATTTTTCATTCAATATCTGCATTCTGCAATGCAGGATTTGATATAACGGGAAACAGCTTTATGTCATATAGTGATTCTCCCTTGACCATATTAACGTTGAGCATATTGATTATAATTGGTGGAACGGGTTTCGCAGTTGTTCTGGACATTGTCAAGAATAGGAGATGGAGAAGACTAGGAGTACATACAAAGCTAGTTATTACAATGTCAGTTGCATTACTTTTACTTGGAATGATTTTTTTGTTTATTCTCGAATATTCTAACCCAATGACAATCGGAGAGATGTCATTTTGGGATAAAATTTCTGCTGCATTTTTTACATCTGTAGTTCCTAGAACGGCAGGATTTAATTCAATTGATACTGGAGCTCTAAGGGAAAGTAGTGTTTTCCTGATAATTATTCTAATGTTTATCGGAGGCTCCCCCGGTTCTACTGCAGGTGGTGTAAAGACGGCAACAATGGGAGTTGTACTTATGGCTACCATAAGTATAATAAGAGGAGAAAAGGATGTTGAAATGTATGAAAAAAGAGTGAGTTCGGAGACAGTATTTAAATCATTGGCAATTGTGACAGTGGGGATGGTAATTATAATACTCATATCATTCCTGCTGACTATCACTGAGAGTGGAACATTCCTCAATCTATTATTTGAAGCAACATCTGCTTTTGGAACAGTTGGACTCTCAAGAGGCGTCACATCCGAACTTACGGATTTGGGGAAACTCATTATAATTGGAACAATGTATGCAGGAAGAGTAGGACCTTTGACTATGGCTTTTGCTTTCGGCTACAACAAGAAGCATAAAAGATACAGATATTCAGAAGGACATATTTCAGTTGGATAGGAGGAAATCAGATGAAGTCTTTTGCAGTAATAGGATGTGGTAGATTCGGGTCTGCAGTTGCTAAAACATTATATGACCTCGGCAACGAGGTGCTGGCAATAGATGGTAATATGGATGTTGTAGATGAAATTGCAGGTCATGTTACCCATGCAATACAGGCTGATGTGATGGATGAAGGAGTACTGAGGGAACTTGGTTTAAGTAATTTTGATGTTGCCGTCGTAAGTATCGGATCTGACCTACAGGCTTCAATAATGGCTACTTTGATAGTCAAGGAGCTGGGAGTAGAAAAGATAATTGCAAAAGCTCAGTCTGAGCTTCATGGTAAGGTCCTAAAAAAAATTGGTGCCGACAAGGTAGTGTTCCCGGAAAGAGATATGGGAGTGAGGGTTGCACATAATCTTACCTCCAATAGTATTGTTGATTTTATTGAGCTTTCTCCGGATTACAGTATATTGGAAATTGAAGCCATACCTAAATGGTATAATAAGTCACTGGAAGAACTCAAGTTGAGAAATAAGTATAAGGTGACGGTTATGGCAGTAAAAAAAGGTGTAGACATAAAAGTTTCTCCTGGTCCTAAGTATCAAATTGAGGAGGGAGATATTCTTGTAGCTTTAGGATCCTCCCAAGCAATCAGTGATATAACTGAGGAAGCAGGTGATTAGATATGCATCAGATTACTTCCCCTAATAATCCTTTGATTAGAGAAATTAAATCTTTGAACAGGAGAAAGAATCGTTGGAAAGAGAAGGCTTTTATTGTTGAAGGGATAAAAATGATCAATGAGGCACTTGAAAACAATGTTTCTTTGACTAAAATCATATACACTGAAGCCCTTTTGAATACTGAGCAAGGGAAAGAGCTGAGTGAGATCCTTAAAGAGCTTAAACAAACGGTGTTTATGCAAAATACATTATTTGATAAGATATCCAATGTGGAAAACACACAGGGAGTCCTTGGATTAGTAAATTTTGAGCCATATGGTATTGAAGAGATACTCGAAGATGGACTGCTCATATATCTTGATGGGCTGCAGGATCCTGGGAACATGGGTACAATAGTAAGGTCTGCAGACGCATTTGGAATCACCGGAATAATCATCGGAGAAAATACAGTTGACCCATATAATCCCAAGGTAGTAAGAGCTTCTATGGGATCAATATTCAGGGTGCCATTGTACTTTGTGGAATCAGTCAAAAGAGATCTGGATAAAAGTCTCCATGGAAGGAGAATTATTGCTACTTCTTTACAGGATGCAATAAGTCTGAATGAATTGGAATTTAGGAGCAATGATGTGATTGTAATAGGAAATGAAGGCAATGGAGTTTCTGCGGAAATAATTGCTAAATCTGATTTAAGAGTAATTATTCCAATGCGTGGTGATGCTGAATCTCTTAATGCGGGAGTAGCAGCATCAGTAATCATGTATGAGAGCAGCCGACAAATGATGAAATAGGTTGAGTTTTCGCCGTTGTGGTGCTATAATTTAGTAAATAATCTGAAATCTCAGATACTAATAAACGTGAAAGGAGCCCATTATGAAGGAAAGACTGGAAGCTTTGAGGGATGCTGCCTTCAAGGAGATACAAGATAACATAGATTTGAACGAACTGGAGGAACTCCGAGTCAAGTTTCTTGGTAAAAAAGGTGAAATTACCAAAATTCTTAGGGATATGGGGAAGCTTTCAGCTGAAATGAGACCTGTAATTGGTCAGATGGCGAATGAAGTAAGGGCGGATCTTGAAAATAAAATCAATGAGACAAAGGAAATTCTCAAGAATAAGGCCAAAGAACAACGAATTTCTTCTGAAACAATAGATATAACCGTCAAGACAAAGGAAATCAAGAGAGGGCATAGACATCCGCTTATACAGACTGCAGAGGAACTTGAGGATTTATTTGTTTCGATGGGCTTTTCTGTTGTGACCGGACCTGAAATTGAAACTGTAGAAAATAACTTTGATGCCTTGAATTCACCTGACAACCATCCATCAAGGGACCTTTCAGATACATTTTATATAAATGAAGAGTTGCTTTTAAGGACGCATACATCACCAGTGCAGATACGGGCAATGAAAAAATACGGAGCGCCTCTTAGAGTCGTATCAGCTGGCAGAACATTCCGCTTCGATGATGTTGATGATACACACTCACCAATGTTCCATCAACTGGAAGGACTTGTTGTGGATGAGAACATTTCAATGGCAAATTTAATCTATACACTTGATATATTTATTAAGGAGCTTTTCGGAGATGATATGAAGACGAGATACCGTCCTCACCATTTCCCGTTTACTGAGCCTAGTGCTGAAGTAGACGTAACCTGTATAAAGTGCCGGGGAGAGGGCTGTCCAGTTTGCAATTTCACAGGCTGGAGTATGGAGCTTCTGGGATGTGGCATGGTACATCCACAAGTGCTTGAGAATTGTGGGATCGATTCTGAAAAATACACAGGCTTTGCCTTTGGTATGGGAATCGACCGCATCACGATGGTCAAGTATGGTATAGATGATATAAGGCTGCTATTTGAGAATGACAATAGATTTCTTGATCAATTCTAGGGGGTATTTATAGGATGTTATTACCAGTAAATTGGCTTAAGAGTTACGTTGACCTGAATATTTCACCAAAGGAGTTAGCAGACGGATTGACTTATTCAGGATCACATGTTGAATCAATAACAAATATGAACAAGGGAATAGAGAATGTAGTTGTAGGTAAAATATTGAAGATTGAAGCACATCCCAACGCAGACAAGCTATTGGTCTGTGAGGTTGATGTGGGTAGTGAGATGCTTACAATTGTAACTGGAGCCAGGAACCTCAAGGAAAGGGATTTCGTACCTGTTGCGATTCCAGGCGCCAAGCTTCCTGGTGGTATAGAAATTGGCATCACTGACTTCAGAGGAATCGAATCTCGAGGTATGCTTTGCTCCTTGAAAGAGTTGGGATATTCAGACAACGTAATACCAAAAGAAATGAGAGATGGTATTTTTGTCTTTGATAAGGAATATAAATTGGGGGAAAGTGTTATCCCATTTATGCAGCTTGATGACGATATCATTGAATTTGAAATAACACCAAACAGACCTGACTGTTTGAGCATATATGGAATGGCAAGAGAGGCATCTGCCACCTTCAATAGCAAATTGAAGGAACCGGTTATAAGTCTTAACAACGAAGTTGATGATATTCACAACCATACAAATGGTATTCAAGTTGAGACACAAGCGTGCAGAAGGTACTATTCAAGGGTAGTAAAGGATGTAATAATAAAACCCTCACCACTCTGGATGCAAACTACACTTATGAATGCAGGAGTAAGGCCTGTAAACAATATGGTCGATATAACAAACTACGTCATGCTTGAGCTGGGAGAACCTCTACATGCTTTTGACCTGGACAGACTAGGTGGAAGAAAAATTATTGTAAGACAAGCTAAAGATGGTGAAAAGCTCACTACACTTGATAATGTAGAAAGAACACTCGATGAAAATGATATTGTAATAGCAGATGAGAATATGCCTATAGGTCTTGCGGGTGTAATGGGAGGTCTCGACAGTGAAATCACTAGAGACACCAGGACGGTACTTCTTGAGGGTGCCAACTTCAGCCCGAGACATGTGAGACTTACATCCAAAAAGCTGGCTCTAAGATCAGAAGCATCAACAAGATTTGAGAAAGGAATTGACCCCAACCTTTGCAACCAGGCTGTTGAAAGAGTGTGTGAGCTGGTTGAGGAAACAGGCTCCGGAACAGTTGTAAATGGAGTAATCGACGTAGATCAGACCAGTGAAAGCCTGCACACGATTGCATTGAGACCTGAAAGAGCAAGAATGCTTCTGGGTGTGGAGATACCAGATGAGGATATAATAGATTATCTTGAAAGATTGCAGTTCAAAACAACCATAGAAGATGGAAACATTGTGGCAGAAGTACCTTCCTACAGAGAGGATGTAAAGGTTGAGGCTGACCTTATAGAGGAAGCCGGTAGATTGTATGGCTTCCATAAAATCGAGAGCAAGCCACTTACCGGAGGATTGACAAGAGGCGAAAAGCCCTACAACAAGCAGATTGAGTCCCGAGTCAAGTCGATACTTCAGGGGACTGGATACAATGAGGTTATGACATACTCATTTATAAGTCCAAAGGCATATGACAGGCTGAACCTACCAGAGGATGCATCTGAAAGAAGCTATATCAAGCTTATGAATCCATTAGGTGAAGATTACAGCACAATGAGAACAACATTGATGTCAAATATGATGGACCTTCTTGGAAGAAATGAAAAGAAAGGCATTGATGAAGTATTGGCATATGAAATTGGATATGTATTTATACCAAAATCACTTCCTGTTACTGATTTGCCTGAGGAAAAGCAGGTTTTGGCAATTGGGTTCTACGGACAAAAAGACTTTTACTTCTTGAAGGAAACGCTGGAGCTTGTATTGAAAAGACTAGGGATAAGGAACTTGAGATATGAAAGAGCTGATACTAATCCTTCGTTTCATCCAGGTAGAACCGCCTTCATCTATTCAGGGGAAGAAAAGCTCGGAATATTTGGCGAGGTCCACCCGGATGTGGCAGGAAACTACGAATTGACAAAAAAAACATATGTAGCTACGATAGATTTCGATAAGCTCGTGGAGATGACTGACCTTGAGCTGAAGTATAAGCCACTGCCAAAATATCCTGCAATGACAAGGGATATAGCAGTTGTAGTTGATGAGAACATAATGGTCGGCGAGTTGGAGAAAGTAATTCGCTCCCACGGCAAGGAGCTTGTTGAATCAATAGAACTCTTTGATATATATAGAGGAAATCAAATTGATAAAAGCAAGAAGAGTGTAGCATTCTCAATTGTTTACAGATCATTCGAAGGCACATTGACGGAATCAGTTGTGAATGATATACAGGCTAAGATCATTGTTGACCTTGAGAAAAAATTTGGTGCTAGATTACGAAGTTAGAGGGTGGATTTTCTGCCCCTTTTCTGAAGTGTCAGATAGGATACTGTACTGTTTTAAGGAGGATGGTTATGACAGAGGAGAGAAAAATTAACGTACTTATTGATGGTCGTAACTTTACAGTTGTAGGTGCCGAAGATGAGAGATATGTGAGGGAACTGGCAGCTTATGTGGACAGTGGCATCAAGAAAATGTCAAGCAAAAACGAAAGGTTAAGTCCTACTATGGCAGCTACTCTGACTGCATTCAATATTGCAGATGAACTTTTCAAAGTGCAAGAGGAACACAAGAGTCTGAAAAAGAAATCGAAGGAACCTTTGGAAAAATATGATTCTCTGAAGAAAGAGGTTGAGGATGCAAACAAGAAAATAAGGGAAATGGAATCCAAAAGTCTCCAGTACCAGGATGAGGTCATAAAAACCAAGCTATCCAAGGAGGAACTCTTTGGCGAGATTAATGGCCTAAAGGAAAGCATAATCAAGAAGGATGATGATATACACAAGTGCCAAGAAAATCTTAAAGGGTATAAAGAAAAGCACTTTAAGACTCAGATGGAAATTGTGGAGCTTAGGAAGCAATTAAAGGAGACAATTGAGCTTCTTGATAAATAATAATCAGGAGGAAGATTTTTTGAACAGACAACTTGAATTACTGGCTCCCGTAGGGAGTGAGGAAGCCCTGGAAGCTGCCATAATCAATGGTGCCGATGCAGTTTATCTGGGAGGAAAACTATTTAACGCAAGGCAATATGCCTCCAACTTTGACAATGAACAATTGGTGGAGGCAGTTTCTTATGCCCATTTGAGGGATGTATCTGTGTTTGTTACAGTAAATATATTACTGGATGACAAGGAAATACCGGATGCTTTAGATTATGTCAAATATCTGTATGAAAT
Source organism: Bacillota bacterium (assembly GCA_051744365.1). Taxonomy (GTDB): domain Bacteria; phylum Bacillota; class Clostridia; order Tissierellales; family Tissierellaceae; genus Gudongella. The sequence continues at coordinate 11,671 of JBNJCX010000014.1, read as the reverse complement.
TGGAGTTGATGGGATTATTGTTCAAGATATGGGACTTACATCCTTGGTCAGGAAGATTTTCCCAAAACTGCAGATTCACGCAAGCACACAGATGACAATAAACAATCTTGAGGGCGCCAGACATCTTGAAGAGCTTGGTTTTTCAAGAGCGGTACTTGCAAGAGAGGTTCCCTATGAGGAGATAGCAAAGATCGCCCAGGGAAGCAAACTGAAACTGGAAGTATTTATCCATGGAGCACTTTGTTTTTCCTATTCAGGGCAGTGCCTTATGAGCAGCTTGATAGGCGGAAGAAGTGGGAACAGAGGAACATGTGCACAACCATGTAGAATGGAATACAGTATTATAGACAAAAATGGTAGTGTTTTAAGGGATTTTGAGAAGGGACATTATCTAAGCACCAGGGATCTTAATACTCTGGATGAAATAGGCAAGCTTATAAAGGTAGGTGTGAAATCATTTAAAATTGAAGGTCGGATGAAAAGGCCGGAGTATGTTGCAACAGTAGTTAATGCCTACAGGAAGGCCATAGACAATGGTAGTGCCTCACTGACTGAACAGGACAGAATAGATGTTGAGCAGATGTTTAACAGAGAATTTACAAAGGGGCTTACATTTGGTGACTTCGGTAGAAATTTTGTTTCCGCGGAGCGACCTGATAACAGAGGAAGAGTTGTCGGTAAGGTGATATCATCAGAAAAGGGCAGGATACAGGTGCTATTATCAGAGGATGTAAATCCTGGGGATGGATTGGAGTGGGACATCTATGGCAATAAGAGGTCCGGGACCAGGGCTCAAATAAATGGAAAGGCTGGTCAAAAAATCTGGCTTGACAGAATAAAGGATTCAGCATTTGTGGGTTCATCCTTAAGGAAAACATCCAGCGCCGAATTATTGAAAAGTGCCCAGGATTCCTATAAAAATAATGATATCAGTCATTCGATTTCTATGAGTATTAGAATACGAATTGGAGAAAACCCTGTGATTATGGCATCATATAAGGAAATCTCTGCGAAAACAACAGGGGATAAACCTGTTGAGATGGCCATGAAATCACCTATTTCTAGGGATAGAATTCATCAGCAGCTTTCAAAGCTCGGCAATACTGTTTTTACTTTGGAAAATCTGACATTTGACATTGATGAAGACGCCTTTATAACAGTGAAGGAGTTGAACACCCTAAGAAGAGATGTAATAGATATTCTTCAAAAGACTATCCTGGACAAACTGCGTCATGATCCTGTAGAAGATTACAAAGAAAAAAAATCAAAGGCTTTGGTACTAAAAAGAATGGATCCGGAGAAGCCCAGACTTACTGTAAGAGTCAACAACAAGAATCAGTTTGATCAGTTGAATCTGGATAAGGTGGACCGGGTGTATATAGGATTTCAGGAAGGGCTCCGTGGAAACATCAAAATCCTTAAGGACCACAATGTAGAGGCCTATTACTGGAGCAATAAAATTCTATATATGAATGACCTAGATAAAATCAAGGCTCTTATAGATCAGAATATGGATATCCTAACAGGAGTATCTGCTTCAAATATAGGTACTGTAAAATTCCTGAGAGATAATTTTAATACTGAAATCCATGGTGACATTGGACTTAATGCTTTTAATTCATACACTGTAGACTACTTCAGAGAAATTGGTCTTAAAGGATTGACGATTTCACCTGAGCTTAATATCGGCCAAATCAAGGAAATTGCCATAAGGACTGGCGGGGAGACGGAAGCTATAGTCTATGGTTACTTGCCTGTCATGATTGCAAGAAATTGTCCAATGGCATATGTTAAGGGCTGTAAGGATGATAGTGAGTGCAAGAACTGCACCTATGCCAAGGGCTTTATGCTGAAGGACAGAATCGGGAAGAACTTCAGGATGGAAAGAGGAGATGGATTCACAACTATATACAACTCAGTACCTTTGATGGTCCTTGATAGAGTTGAAGACATAGCCAGGGCTGGCGTAACATCCTTCAGACTTGATTTTACATTTGAAGATGACATCAGAGAAATACAGGAGATGTATTATGATTACCTTAATAAGGAGATTGACAGGGATACAGTAACGGCTTTCGTGGCTGCGTACAAGGAGAATGTTGAAATTACAAACGGACACTTTTTCAGAGGCGTCCTTTAGTGGGGTGATTATTTGAATCAGAAAACATTGCATGTATTGGAGTTTTATAAGATAAGGGAGATGCTGGTCGAAAAGGCAGAATCCACACCTGGGAAAAACATTGCCAAAGAGCTGATGCCCATTACTGAGCCGAACGAAATAGAGTATTCTCAGAATGAAACCAACGAAGCGTTGACATTGCTTCTAAGAAGAGGCAATCCACCGTTATTCGGTATAAACAGAGTAACTGAGGATGTAAGACGGGCAGAGCTCGGAGGCATGCTACACCCTGGCCCCCTGCTGAGGATTGGCGAAAGCCTCAGGGTAGCCAGAGCCTTAAAAAATTACATGAAAGATACCAGGGAAGATGGGTCTGAGGGATACAGAATTATCGGAGAGATGATTGAAAGCCTTGGAGTATACAAAAGCCTTGAGGAATCGATACAGAATGCAATTATTAGCGAGGATGAAATTTCAGATAATGCAAGTTCAAGTCTAAGGAATATCAGAAGACAGATCAGGGCTAAAAATGACGGAATACGTGATAAGCTAAACAGTATGATCAGTTCCCCAGCATACAAGAAGTATCTTCAGGATGCAATTGTTACTATGAGGGAAGGAAGATATGTAATCCCTGTAAAACATGAGAACAAAGGGAATGTTCCCGGTCTGGTACACGACATTTCTTCAAGCGGTGCCACTGCTTTTATTGAACCTATGGCAGTTGTGGAGCTGAACAATCAGCTGAGAGAACTTGAAGTCAAGGAAAGAGAAGAGATAGAGAGGATATTGCTTGAACTGACAGGGATGGTTGCAGAGGAAGCCGAAGGGATTAGAAGCAATGAACTTATTTTGTCGCGACTTGATTTTGCTTTTGCAAAAGGGAAACTTGCGTTAGCCATGAATGCCACAAAGCCCTTGTTCAATAAAAAGGGTTATATAAACATAAAAAAAGGTAGACATCCGCTTCTTGGAGATAATGTAGTGCCCATAGATGTTTATATTGGAGACGAATTTAATACATTGATAATCACAGGACCAAATACTGGTGGAAAAACCGTAACGCTGAAGACTGTAGGACTATTTACTCTGATGGGACAAAGCGGTCTGCACATTCCTGGAGATTATAACTCTGAGCTTGCAATTTTCAATAAAGTGTATGCTGATATAGGGGATGAGCAAAGCATAGAGCAGAGCCTGTCAACATTTTCGTCACATATGACCAATATTGTTGATATTCTTGAAGGGGTAGACGAGAACAGCCTAGTGCTTTTTGACGAGTTGGGGGCAGGAACGGATCCAACTGAAGGTGCTGCACTTGCGATGTCAATTCTTGATCACCTAAGAACCATGGGAATAAGATCCCTTGCAACGACGCACTACAGCCAGCTTAAGGTTTATGCACTGACAACTGATAATGTGAGAAATGCATCTGTTGAATTTGATGTCGAGACACTTAGCCCAACGTATAAGGTTCTTATTGGTGTTCCCGGCAAGTCAAATGCCTTTGAAATATCTAAAAGACTTGGGTTGCAGGATTATATTATCGATAGGGCCAGAGAACTTCTTACTAAAGAAAATATTGAGTTCGAAGATGTTCTGCAAGCCATGGACAGGGATAGAAGGCTTGCTGAGGAAAACAAGGTAGAGTCTGAGAGATTGAGGCTGGATATTGAGAATCTGAGGGAGCAGCTTAAAAAGGAGCAATTAAAAACAGATGAAATGCGTGAAAAAATCCTGCAGCGTGCAAAGGAAGAAGCAAGGCAGATTGTAAGAAATGCGAAGGACAATGCAGACCTTATACTTGACGAATTAAAGAGTATTTCCAGCGAAATAGACAGGGATAAAAGCAGAAGATTGCAGGAAGCTCAGGATATGCTAAGAAAAGAAATCAGAGATAAGGAAGCTCAGGCAAGTACAGGTATCAAAGAGATAAAATCAAAGAAGCCTCCTAAAAACCTGAAAGTCGGAGAAACTGTGGAGGTTCTTTCCCTGAATCAGAATGGTACTGTTATAACACCTCCAGATGACAAGGGGAATGTTGAGGTACAGATTGGAATAATGAAGGTAAATGTATCAATAACAACATTAAGAAGAACTGAAGGCAAGGAGCAAAGCGCTTCTGTCGAAAAAGGAAAAGCTGTAAAGTCGAGAAAAGCAAAGGCTATCAAAAATGAACTGGATATTAGAGGAAGAAATATTGAGGAAGGGACATATGAACTTGACAAGTATCTTGATGATGCTTTTATATCAGGCCTTAATGAAGTCTATATTATTCATGGAAAAGGGACTGGCGCATTGAGAGATGGCATCAAGTCACATTTGAAGAGTCACAGGCTTGTAAAGTCACAAAGATCCGGTAAGTATGGTGAAGGTGGCGATGGTGTAACAGTTGTTGAATTGAAAAACAGTTGATATTTATACTGAAATCGGTTATATTTATGAATATAATAATGCCAGAGAAGAGAAGAGTAAGCAAGAAACCGTAAAAAGCGAGCTGGGATTGGTGAAAGCCAGCTGCGGTAAATTGACTAAAGAGGATCTCGGAGGCTACTTCGGTACGTTGATCGCGTTATGATTTTGAGTGGGCGCAAGCCAAAAAGAGTGGTAACACGGGATAACTCTCGTCTCTTATACAATAGGGATGAGGGTTTATTTTTTAAGAAAACGTCATGGACGTCAATTGCTGGGAGGTATATAGATGATAGGTTTCAAGAAAAGGGCAATAGAGCTGCTGGATGAAAAGTTGGATAGCCTGAGCAGGGAGGAAGTTGAAAATCTTATGGAAATTCCACCCTCTTATGAAATGGGGGACTATGCGTTTCCAACATTCAGACTAGCCAAAGAGTACAGAAAGGCACCAAATGCAATAGCTGAGGAAATAGCACAAAGCATTGGGGATGATGAATACTTTGAGAGAATTCAGAGTCAAGGCCCGTATGTAAACTTTTTTATTGACAGAAACAAACTTGCTGAATTGGTAATTACAGATGTAATGGATAAAAAAGACAGGTATGGGTCATCAGATATGGGAGAAGGCAAGAAGGTAATTGTTGAATTTTCTTCTCCAAACATTGCAAAGCCTTTCCATATTGGTCATATAAGGACTACTGTAATCGGTAATTCCCTGGCAAAGATATATGAGTTCCTGGGCTTTGATACTATAACAATAAACCATCTGGGTGATTACGGTACACAGTTTGGAATGCTTATTTCAGCCTATAAGAAATGGGGAGACCGAGAGGTTATCGAGGCAAATCCAATACCCGAATTGCTTAAGTTGTATGTAAGATTCAATGAAGAAGCTGAAGCGGATCCTGATCTTAAGGATGAGGCAAGATATTGGTTCAAGGAGCTTGAAAACAAAAATCCTGAAGCGTTGGAGCTTTGGAAGTGGATCAGAGATATAAGCCTAAAGGAATTCAATAGGGTATATGATATGCTGAATATAAAGTTTGACTCATATGCAGGAGAAAGCTTCTACTCAGACAAGATGCCTGAGGTTCTTGAAGAAATGAAGGAAAAAGGAATAGTAGAGGAATCAGAAGGCGCTTTGATTGTAGATTTGGAAGAATATGGAATGCCTCCTGCCCTTATTATGAAAAAGGATGGTTCAACACTCTATACAACAAGAGATATCGCAGCAGCCCTGTACAGAAAAAAACAATATGATTTCCACAAAAATCTCTATGTAGTTGCATCTCAGCAGAATCTCCATTTTAAAGCTTGGATAAAAATTGTTGAATTGATGGGACATGAATGGGCAAAGGATTGTATCCATATTCCTTTTGGAATGGTCAGCCTTGAGGAAGGAACCTTGTCAACCAGAAAGGGAAGAGTAGTATTTCTTGAAGATGTTTTGAACAAGGCAATTGAAAGCACAAGAAACATTATTGAAGAAAGAAATCCTGATCTCGAGAATAAAGACCTTGTTGCTAAACAGATCGGAATAGGTGCAATCTTGTTCCAAGAGCTTTTCAATCAGAGAATTAAGGACTATACTTTTAATTGGGACAGGACTCTTAGCTTTGAAGGTGAGACTGGACCATATGTACAATATACTCATGCCAGAGCAAACTCACTTCTTGAGAAAGGTGGCTTTGATCCAGGAGACAAGATAAGCTTCGACAAGCTCACAGGTGAAGATGAAATCAACATTATAAGGATGATCTATGATTTTCCAGGCACTATTCTGGATGCAATGGAAAAGAATGAACCCTTCTATATTACAAGACAGATTGTTGAGATTGCCAAGGCATTCAATAAATTCTATAACAGCACTCAAATCATAACGGATGATGAAGAAACCAAGAAGGCAAGACTAGCATTGGTTTATTCAACCAAAACAGTTATAAAGACTGGACTGGGGCTCTTGGGAATTGAAGCACCCAACAAGATGTAAATCGTACAGACAATAAGAGACCTTATCTAGATAGATAGGGTCTCTTCTTTCAAGTTTTCAAGGAACTGCTCTTGTGTAAGTTCTGCAATTGATGAGAGCTCAAACAATATATTCTCTCTCAACTGAAGGAATTCTTCTATGTCTGTTGCTTTCCCTGTGTATTCAAGGGCCTCTATTATAAGTAACATGTCATCTTTAGACATTTCTTGAATAGAAATTTTGTCAAAATCAAAATGCTTCATTTTATGTCCCCCTTAAAATGCTTCATTTTATATCCCCCTTAATTAGTTCTATTATACATTCTAGTACTTTCTACTGAATTATTCAATAGAATTAACGCAATTACCATTGGCCTTACCGTTATATTTGAGGTAAAATAATATTGGTGGTTAAAAGAGAAAGGAAGATCAAGATGTCCATAGTATTGGCAACATTGAATTCAAAATTCATCCACTCCAATCTGGCTATAAGGTATCTAAAAGGATATGTAAAGGATATCGAAAAGATTCAGCTTGAGGAGTTTACAATAAATCAGAATATAAGCGATATTGCAGCTAAGCTGTACGGAATGAATCCCGAAATCATAGGATTTTCAACATATATCTGGAATATCGATGAAACCTTGGAGATATGTGAAAGACTGAAACTGGTTCTGCCCCATGTAAAGATTCTTTTAGGTGGACCTGAGGTATCATATGATATGGAAACATTTATGAATGAGAATCCATACATTGACTTTATAATCTATGGAGAAGGAGAGGAAAGCTTCAGGGAATTAATTATCAAAAGAAGCCCCATTGATGTCAAAGGATTGGTCTACAGAGAAAATCATAATGTGGTAAAGAATCCACCAAGACCATTGATTCAGGATATAAACAGGATACCTTCTCCATATGAGACTGTGGGGGAGGAATTTAAGAACAAAATTGTATATTATGAAAGTTCCAGGGGATGCCCATTCAACTGTGCCTTCTGCTTGTCTTCGACCATAAGGGGAGTCAGATTCATGGATATTGAAAGAGTCAAGAAAGATCTGAACAACCTAATCGATGCTGGAGTGAAGCAGATTAAGTTCGTTGATAGGACATTCAATGCAAACAAGGAATTTTCCAAAGCAATTATGAAGCACATAGTCCAAAAAAATCCAGAAAGGATAAATTTTCATTTTGAGGTAACAGCTCATCTAATAGATGACGATCAGCTGGAATTCTTTAAAGATATCAAGGAAGGACTCTTCCAGTTTGAAATAGGAGTTCAGTCCACTAATACTGATACGATTAGAGCAATAGGAAGAAATACAGATTTTGAGCGACTTTCAGATGTAAGCAAATTTATAAAGCAGAATAAAAACATACATCAGCACCTGGATTTGATAGCAGGTCTGCCATATGAGGATTACAAAAGATTTGGGATATCCTTTGACCATATTTTTCAGCTTAGACCAGAAAAAATCCAGCTTGGATTTCTTAAACTCCTAAAAGGATCTGCCCTTAGACAGATGAAGACGGAGTATGGTTATAAGCTTTTAGATAAAGCGCCCTATGAGGTCATGGGGTCAAGATGGTTAAGCTATGATGATATCATTGCACTTAAGGGAATCGAGGAATTGGTGGAAAAATACTACAATGAGGAATATTTCATAAATAGCTTGGAGCTTGTAATTTTCAATCATTTCAATCGTCCATTTGAGTTCTTTGAGGATTTCAGGGAATATTGGAAAGAAAATGACCTGTACGATATTTCCCATAGCAGAGATAGCCTTTATGAAATTTTTCTTGGTTATTACAGAAAAAGAGGTTTTAACAGGGAAGAACTCTTTGCTGAATTCCTGTCTTTTGACTATCTCCAGAATAACGGCGGAAAACAACTTCCTGAATTTCTTAAAGCCAACTCAATAAATATGAAGATTAATATCCATAACATATTAAAGTCGGAAAGACTATTAACTGAAGTTTTACCTGGGTACAAAGACCTGCCGACAAAGAAGCTTTTAAAAAAGGTCAATATTCATGAATTTAGCTATGATATATTTGAAATAATAAAGAATGGGTACAAAATTGGAAGTGAGAAAAACAGAACATGGGTTTTGTTCAACTATAAAGAGGGAGTTTTGGAAAGATGCAAAACTTATAGAATCAATGCATACACAGAGGAGTTGACAAAATGAATATAATTAAAGACATCATACTTGTAAACAAGGAAATTATTTCGAAATCCAAGAATACAGTATCTGAAAGTCCAGAGATACTGCTTATGGGAGTGGTATACTCCATAATGAGTCTTGTTGCAGGAATGATAATATTCAATCTACTGTCAGGTCTGGGATTCCTTTTAGGGATTATATATATCTTGGTTGAAAGTGCAATTATATCCAGTTATCTTTTTGTGCTTCACAATGTAGTAGTTTACAATAGGTTCAGATGGAAGGATATAAAGTATGGATTCACATACTTCATTAGAAAGGTATACGGAGTAATTTTTATATTTTATCTGGTTAATCTGATTTTGAGCTTCTTATCAGGTATTATTGGATCTGTGGTAATAATTCTTATTTCAATACTTGGGGTATTGTCATTTGTTATACTAAATCCACTCCCTGAATCATTATATATTAAGGAAAAAGATTCGCTTCAAACTATACTATATTGCATTGAATTTATGAAGGACAATTGGATTAATTGGATATTGCCAAATGGAATATTAATTACAATATTTTATTTTATAACAGGAAATATTTTTAGTGGAGGTTTAAATCCCTTTAGAGGATTGTCCTTGGATTTAGGTCTGGGGTCAGTGTTCTTATATTTTCTTGCAAGCGCCTTGCTTTCAGTTGCAATGGTATACAGAGGGCACCTATTTAAACTACTGAGTTCTACGACCCTAAGGAAAAGAATGTTTATGAGAAAGATTTAAGGAGGAATTACATGTCAGTAGGAGAAAATTATTTCAACTCAAAAACTGAATCCATAAGCTTCGTGCAGCTTAAGGATAATAGAGGTATTACATTGAAGGGGTTTGAACTGGATAGTTCAATACCTTTGCCTGTAGTTACGGATAAACTATTGACTGAACTCAGTAAAGTTGATGCGGACAAGGGTATAACCCTGGAAAGGGTCATAGAAGGTATATTGTATTTGATGGGAGCTGATCAGGACTTCAAATACCATGACTACTATGCTCAGATACTGGAGATTTACAATCCAGATATGGAGAAGGAACTCTTCAAAAGGGGGTTACAGGCTTTTGAACGTGAGGATTATACAGAAAGCGGACTACTGTTCAGAGCTTTCAACAATCTATATGGAACCAAGGAAGGAATCTTCTATTATTCCATGGTTCTTGAGGCCATGGGTAAAAATATGATTGAAAAAGGGAATATAGAAGAAGGGAATGATTTTCTTGAGGAATCAACTGCAATTCTTGAAGAATTGCTTGATGAGGATGAAGAGTACTATCCAGCATATTACAAGCTGGGTTATCATTATAAGTTTTACGAGCAGTATGTAAAGGCAAAGCTCACATGGGATAAAGTTCTGACATACGATCCCGACGATAATAGAAGGCAGGAAATCAGACAGGAACTGGATATTATAGAGCCTGATTACAGAGTTGAGCTGGGACTTACGTACATGAGCAACATGAACTACGATAAGGCAATTGAGGTTCTTTCCAAGCTTATGCCCAAACATGTCAGGAACTGGTATGTAAATTACCTTCTGGGGATGGCTTATAGGGGTTATGGAGATAATCAGACTGCAAAGGAATATTTTTACGGAGCACTGGACAGTGATGGGACTGTTTCGGAAGTATACAATGAGCTTGGTATTTCATATTTCAATGACAATGATATTGAAAAGGCAATTAGAGTATTTACTGATGGAATAAACTCTGCCAAAAACGAAGATTACAGATTATATTTCAACAGAGGGCTTGGGTATCTAAACCTTGGTGATATGGAGAAAGGATATGATGATATTTACAAAGCTCATCAGCTTAATCCAGAGGATGACAATATAAAAAGCCAGCTAAACGCACTGGAACAGTTTAAAAACAACTAATATAAAAAGGAGGAATGCATTATGATTGCAGAGTTGAAAGATTTACTCCTGGTCAAGGGAGAAAAAATGAAATTGGCAGTAGTGGCATGTCAGGATGAGGATGTCCTTGAAGCGGTTGTTGAGAGCTCGAAACTTGGAATCAGTGAGCCAATTCTTATAGGAGCTAGGAAAGAAACCGAGGAAATAGCTCAAAGATGTAATATTGATATATCTGGATTTCAGTTTATTGATGAATCGGATATAGTAGCAGCAGCTGAAGTAGGTGTAAGAATGGTAAGCTCAGGTGAAGCGGATTTCATTATGAAGGGTTTGGTTGATACATCTATATTATTGAAGGCCGTTTTGAACAAGGAATGGGGACTAAGAACTGATAGCCTTTTAAGCCATGTAATGGTATATGATGTGGAAACATATCACAAGCTACTTTACCTGACAGATGGAGGCATGAATTTAACGCCATCGTTGGAAGATAAAAAAAAGATTATTGATAACAGTGTAATCGTAGCAAAAGCCATGGGTAATGAGACGGTTAAAGTGGCATGCCTTGCAGCAAAGGAAAAAGTTAATCCAAAGATGCAGGCGACAGTGGATGCAGATGAGCTTAGGAAAATGTCATTAAAAGGCGCATTTGGAGAAGGCGTTATAGTAGAAGGACCATTGGCTTTAGATCTTGCATTGTCAAAGGAGGCTGCAAAGATAAAAAAGATGGATAGTCCTGTGGCAGGAGATGCGGATATCCTTTTAGTTCCCAATATTGAGATGGGCAACGGAATAGGAAAGGCAATAACCTATCTTGCCAATGGAAAATCTGCTGGAATAATAATGGGTGCAAAGGCTCCAGTAGTGTTGGTGTCAAGAGCTGATGACAAAGATACAAAACTATATTCAATAGCACTGGGAAATATGATATCTAAATATATGAACATGATGGCTTGAAAAGAGCATTTGTTAAAAACTATCAGTTGAATAACGTTAAATTATTTTTAGAAAATCGTGTCAACCGTTTTTAAAAATGTCCCAAAATAATTAAATTATAAGCACTAGCTTTAGAAGCTGGTGCTTTCATTTTTCAGAGTAAAATGGATTCAGTGT
>JBNJCX010000013.1:0-42211 GCA_051744365.1 Bacillota bacterium | reverse complement strand
TGCCAATTCCTAGCAATTTAGTAGTATTTACTTCAATAAAATTATTATAACATGAATACTACATAATGCAAGTATTTATTTTAAGAATGTCAATCCGGTATCCAGCTTAAAGATTTTCACTTAATCATTAAAATACCTTGCTAATCTGTCCACTGTCTCTTTGTTCATGTCAGTGTCAAGCATAGGAATTTTAATAAATTCCTTGCCTTCAAAATCCTTTTCGATATCCTTTAGGTATTCTTTTTCCTGCTTCTTCTTTTTCTCCCAAAATTCCGGGCCGATATCATCCGGCATTAACCTGTTAATTACAATAGTATCAACTGGAATATTGAATTGGTTCAACATTTTGATTGCTTTCTTGGTCTCCTCAATGGGAAGTTTTTCAGCATTCAGGACAAATCTTATCCTGACGTTATTATTGTCATTGAATATTTTCTTTATTTCTCCGAATCTTTTTTGTCTCCTCTCCAGAATTTCCAGCACAGGGTCTTTTTCTTTATACTTTCTTGAAACCATCTTATTCATATCCACAATTGTCTTTCTCTTCTTTACAAGAGAAGCCATCCACCCTTCAAGCAGGTCAGGAAGCGTAAGAATTCGCATTGTGTGACCTGTAGGTGCCGTATCAAAAATGATAATATCATAATCATCGAATTTATCGATAATAATATCTGATATTTTATCAAATAGTGCAGACTCATGTGTCCCTGGAGAAACCATGGCCGCATCAAGCTGACTGTTGATTTCCTCAACAATCACGTTTGATAAAATGGTCTTCATATTATCTCTGATTTTATTGATATATAGTTTGGCTTCAAACTCCGGATCAATCTCAAGGCCATCAAGATTTTCTCTTAAGTTGATTATTTTTCTCCCGATTTTTACCCCAAGAACATCAGAGATTGAGTGTGCAGGGTCTGTTGAAACAAGCAGTGTCTTCAAGCCTCTCTCTGCATAGCTTATGCTATTGGCAGTTGAGCAGGTTGTTTTTCCTACACCACCTTTGCCACCATAAAAAATTATTTTAGCCATCTTTTTCCTCCATTGATTTTACGGGTCCAAGTCGTAATTGGACCATCTTTCTTCCCAGACGCTTTTTCTGTTCCCCATACGTTTGTCCCAATCATCGATTTCATCAACCAAATAAGGTAGAAGCTCCAGGGTGTAGTAGTTTGTAGGGAGGGGCATCCCTAATTGGTCAGAAAAGCATATAAGAATGAAATTGTCCATTTCTATTTTTGTATCGCTCTCAAGCATTTCATAGGCTCTGCCCTTAAAATCTGTCGCCCCCTTGAAAAAAAGCCCGAAATCAGATATTAATTTCTTGATTTTATTCATTTTAATCACCTCATTCTAAAAAGAGAGAAGCCTTGGCTTCTCTCCTTTATTCTCTAGATTGCCATCAGTCTAATTCTTCCGTACTTGCGAAAGCAGCCCTTGACTCCAGCATCAAAACTATTGCCAAGATAAACAGCGCAACTGCGAATACCAAAAGCACTGGGTTTGCAAGGTTTGCCATCATAAGCAAAACAAGTGCAACCAATGTTGCTGCAAACATGAATACCATTGGGTAAATTGCCATTTTGTACTCTCTGCCGGTCCTCTTCAGCCATAGGGCGACTGCCAACAGCGCTAGAGCTGCTAGCAGCTGATTAGCTGATCCGAATATAGGCCATACTGATTGGTATCCTCTAAATGCCAATATTCCACCAATAATAACAGTAATCAATGTTGACACATATTTGTTTGTCAATGTACTTGTAAATCCATTAGCTGTAGCACCCTCTTTGTCAGATGAAAAGAATTCCTGGAAAATAAATCTGGCAAGACGAGTTGCAGTATCCAAGGATGTCAATGCAAATGCTGAGATTGCAAGCGTAACGAAGTTCTTGGCAATTATGAAAGGGAAGCCCAAAGAAGCCATAAATGTTCCGATTCCATCGCCAAATACATTAAGTGCTCCACCAGCTGCGCTAACCTCAGCAAGCTTATCTGCTGATAGATATGCTGCTGTAATAATTGCCAATGTTGCAAGCACGCCTTCTATAAGCATTGCACCGTAGCCTATAAGTCTAATATCAGCTTCTGTGTCAAGCTGTTTTGACGTTGTACCTGAACCAACCAGTGAGTGGAATCCTGAGATTGCTCCACAGGCTATTGTGATAAACAGTATGGGGAATAAATAGTTTGTTCCTACCTTAAAGCTTGTGTATGCAGGAAGTTGAATTTCAGGTCTCAAAACAAAAAGACCAATTACTCCACCTGCAAGCATGGCATACAGCAGGAATGAGTTCAAGTAGTCTCTTGGCTGCAGCAATATCCATACAGGTGTTACTGATGCAACAACTATATAGCCCAGTAGTATAATCATCCAAGTGTTGACAGAAAGATTAATCGGGAACAATACCCCTACCCATATAGCGAGTACAAGTAGAATGACGCCTGTTACTGTACCTACTGCAAGGCTGACTCCTCTTCTATAAACTCCAACTCCAAAAATAATTGCAAGAAAAATAAATAATATTGATGATGTTGCAGCTTCCGGGGTTGATACGAATGCAGATGCAACGATGTTTGTAAATGCCGCGATGACAAGAATCAAAGTAAGCCAAGCGAATATTGCAAACAATTTCTTGCCCTTGCTGCCCATTGTGTGACCGATTACTTCACCAATTGATTTTCCCCCATGTCTTACAGATGCAAACAGAGCACCCATATCGTGAACTCCTCCAAAGAAGATGGAGCCTATTACAATCCAAAGCATTACAGGCAGCCATCCAAACATAGATGCCGCTATAGGTCCAACAATCGGTCCTGCTCCTGCAATTGATGAAAAGTGATGACCTAGCAAAACCGGTGCTCTTGCAGGCACATAATCCACTCCATCATTCATGGTATGCGCAGGTGTCTTCTTTGTAATGTCAATGCCCCATTTCTTGACTAGCCATGCACCATATGTAGCGTATGCAATGATGAAAACAACAATACTAAAAATAATTAACCATATTGAATTCATAATTTCCCTCCTTCTAGAAAATAGTATTACTGTTGTTTGTTGATGCTGTAAATCTCACTTACCTCCTTTCCCTTCTTATTTGCTATATTTGATCCATCATTAAGGGAAACGAGCAGTAACCTAATATCAACCCAACCCTTAAGTCCGAATGAAAAGCCTTTATGATATTTGAATCTAGATATTTTTTTCAAAACGTCGTCATCTATTTCATTAAGAGGTTTATCAGTCAGTATGACGCCTGTTATGATACTTGACATATGTTCATCATGAAGTTCAACCAATTTGTCAATCGAACCAATCATACTATTCTTAAATATCTCTATACCTCTATTGTCAAGATTTTCTACCTTCTTAACCAAAATATACTCATTGCTCTCCATACCATATATCTTGGCAGATTTTACAAGAAAATATTTTTCTGCCCTTAGATGATACCTGGCAAACAAATCGTATTTTTTTTCGTCAATTTCATAATCCCTGTAAATGTCAAAGCTCCGAATAAGTTTTTTTTCTAGTTCTTCTATGTATTCTGTCAACTCCATCAAATCACTCTTTCTGTCATAAATTTGTGACAAACGTTATATTTACAACTTTATTGTACTGCTACTTGAAATTAATGTCAATAAATTAAGTCTGTATTGTCTATCGATTTAAAGCAGTATGTCTGGTGAAATTTACCTATCAGTTTCCAGATTATCTGTCAATCAAATCATCCGCCTGACTTTGTGCCATAAATCGAACTCTTTCCATGTCTATCGTAAGAATTTCCCTGTTCTTCATTAAAATTCTGCCATCAACGATTACAGTATCCACATCACTCCCATAGGTTGAATAAGCAAGGGATGAAACCAGGTTATGCCTCGGGGTAAGATGTGGCTTTTCCATATCTATAAGGATTATGTCCGCCTTCTTACCTATTTCAAGGGAACCTATTTCCCTGTCCCACTGTAGTCCCCTTGCACCGTTTATTGTAGCCATTCTAAGCGCTTCATCCGCCTTTACGCTTAAAGCATCCTTACTAACTGCTTTGTTGACAAGAGCTGCCAGGTTCAGCTCCTTGAACATATTCAAATTGTTGTTGGAGGAAGCTCCATCAGTTCCCAGGGAAACTGAAAGGCCCTTTTCTAGCATTTTTTGTACCGGAGCAAAGCCGCTTGCAAGTTTCAGGTTGCTACCGGGATTATTCACAGGGTGCACCCTTTTTTCCAGCATAAGGTCTATATCCCTTTCATCAACATGTACACAATGTGCTGCCAATGTATGGACATCCAGTACTCCAAGGTCATATACGTGTTCTATTGGAGATTTCCCATATCTTTCAAAGCTTTCATCTACCTCCCTCTTTGTTTCAGAAAGATGAATGTTTATTCCAGTGCCCAGCTCAGCTGCCAGGTCCTTTGCCTTTACAAGAAAATCCGGACTACAGGTGTAAGGGGCATGTGGAGCTATCATTACTCTTATTCTGTCATTGGCTGCACCATGGTACATCTCAAAAAGCTCTCTACTTTCTCTTAGCTTTTTATCAGGATCATTCCTATCCTCAACAATTCCCCGTGTAATCATTGCTCGGATTCCTGATTCCTCAGCGCCCTTACCCACCTCTTCCATAAAGAAGTACATATCGCAGAAAGTTGTGGTACCGGTTTGTATCATCTCAACCATACTGAGAAGGGAACCCCAGTAGATATCTTCCCCGTTAAGCTTGGCTTCAACAGGCCAGATTTTTTCAGTAAGCCATTGATGCAAGGGCAAATCATCAGCATAATTCCTTAAAAGGCTCATACCCATATGGGTGTGGGCATTTATGAGCCCAGGCATTGCAGTCATGTTCCTGCCATCCAAAGTTTCTTTAGCACGATAGCTCCTGAGCTCTTCGCCCAGATGTATTATTTTCCCATCCTCAATGTAGATGTATCCGTTCTTAATTATCCTATTACTGGCATCCATAGTTACTATATTGACATTTTTAATCTCTAATCCCATATAATCCTCCTATTGGAATACGCCTTTCTCTTAAGTTTTCTCTGAATTGAAAATATCCTTTCTTTATATATGTAAATACTGCCAAAATAAATCTTATCACAAGATCAACACCCATCATCAGCCACCGTGGTCATATTTTCTCCTTTATTAAACCGTAAAATGAATAAATCTCAGCACTTCAATGTAATCATTTGTTGAGAATGACACAGTTCTTGCATTTTTCAAGGTTGCCCCCGGGTACTTGGAATTTCTAAGTGCATCCGCATGCCTCGGATATTCGACCTCTACAATGAATTTTTCTGGAAGCTTTAGCATAAGTTCTTTTTTATCCTTTTGAAGACCTTTTTTTATACCTTCCTTAATGGTCTCCAAAGCCAGATGAGGATGCATGTTTATGGTCGAATTTCCTTTTCCTTCCTTGACTGCAACAGTTTCCATGGAGGGAATAATCACATTTACAGATTCACACAATGCCTTATCCCCCGAAAGAAACACAAGAGGAACATTATGGTAGGCTGCAATATATGCGTGAAGAAGGAATTCATTGACCAGTTCATTGTTAAGCTTAATCGAAAGAATATTCGTAGTCAGAGTGTGAGACAATGGACTGCCATCTATGCCGGCTCCTGAATGATACCCAATAAAAGCCAATCCGTCAAAGGTTTCATCCAGCTCCTGAACCATGGAGTACAGTCCACCTTCCCACCCTCTCACAAGCTCAGTATTTTTTGGAAGCTGTGAATGGTCGATATTTCTACCACTGTCATGGGCATCTTTCACAAGAATATATTCAACCCCCACTTCGTTGGCTGCCTGACAGGCAGCCTTTACTTCATCAGTCATCTGTTGAGCGTATTTTGTATAATCGCTTTTATTCTTTGTTGTTTCATCCCAGACTGTAACCCCTGTTACTCCCTCAATATCTGCACTTATATATAATTTCATTGCAATCCCTCCCCAGTAGTCCCTCCTTAATACTATATCATTTTATTGGAAATATTTGAATGCTCAAATTTTTGCTACCCTACATTAACACAATTAACTTTTTACAGAATTGGTAAACAAAATCATAAAATACTGTTATAATAGGAGGACAGAAGGGAGGATTTATGATGGACTATATAGTAAATGCTTTTATCGAAATACCAAAGGGCAGTAGCAATAAGTATGAGTACAACAAGGAATTTAAGGTGTTTGAACTGGACAGATCACTATTTTCACCAATGTTCTACCCGACAGATTACGGTTACATACCTGATACTCTTGCTGAGGATGGTGATCCCATCGACATAATGGTCCTTATAGCCAATCCAACGTTTCCTGGTTGTCTTGTTCATGCAAGAGTAATAGGAATGTTCCTGATGAAGGATGAAAAGGGCAAGGATGAGAAGATTATAGCTGTACCCAGAAATGATCCGCGATTTACTGAGATTGAGTCCATTGATGATCTTGGTGCTCATATGAAGAAAGAATTCGAGCACTTCTTCTCCGAATACAAGAGACTTGAGGAGAAAGAAGTCATAGTCAGTGGCTGGGCTGGAATAGACAAAGCAATTGAGGCAATTGAAAAATCAAGAATTGCTTACAAGGAAGCAAAGGATTCTCTTAAGTAATTGATATAGATTATCATTTACTTCCACTCCAGTCTATGTTATAATATCCATGGCTTAAAAATTATCGCGGCAAATTTCTATATGGAGATGATAATTAATGGCTAACATGAAGGGACCGAGATTCAAGTTGAGTAGAAGACTTGGCTTGAACGTATACGGACATCCCAAGGCTATGGACAGAGTTGGAAAAGGCACATCCAGAGCCGACAGGAAACTGACTGAATATGGACAGCAGCTCCTTGAGAAGCAAAGGTTGAGAGCATATTACGGTGTAATGGAAAAGCAGTTTATTAAGTATGTAGTGAAGGCTAAAAAGAGTGATGACCAGACAGGACATGCTCTTGTTAAAATTCTTGAATCCAGACTTGACAATCTTGTCTACAGGATGGGAATAGCTTCATCAATAAGACAGGCAAGACAGATGGTTGTTCACGGACACATACAGGTTAATGGTAAAAAGGTTGATATACCATCATTCCTGTGTGACCCTGGAGATATAGTATCACTAAAGGAAAAATCGAAAAATATAGAGCTTTTCAAGGGTAACTTCGAAAACGCTCTTCCCAGTACGCTACCCTATCTGACAAAGGATGCGGATAAATTTGGTGGAACCTTTGACAGATTCCCTAAGAGGGAAGAAGTTCCCATAGAAATTCAGGATCAGCTTGTGGTTGAATACTATTCAAAACTTATCTAGAAAAGTAAAATGGAAGGTCACACTTTAAAAAGTGGCCTTCCATTTTTATTCCAAATCTCTCAGCTTCTGACCTACCAGGTTTATTAAGAGTCTATACAATAATATGGTGGACAGCACAACAATAACCAGATATAGTGCCAGAACTGCAAAAATTCCAAAATCAGGTAGAATAACATAGCCAGCAAATCCTGCAGTATAAAGGAACAGGGCTCCAATAGCCATTGATATCAGAACATTGAGATTTTGCTTCATAGCCTGCTGTGGATTTGTCCACTGAAGCATCGGCCTTATGATATCAACAGCCATTCCTATCATTATAAGTGGTATGCTTGCACCTGTTCCCATCAAAAGAATTATAATGATTTCAAGCATATTTAAAGGCGCAATAAATAATATCGCCCCAATCAGGAGAACACCACCTATTATCTGGAGAACCACAGATGATAGTACTCTGCCCATCACCTGAACCCTAGGCTGAATCGGCAGTGTCCGTTGAATCCACATATTCGTTCCTTCTCTGGAGAATGTAGTGGCACCAAGGGAATTCAGTATGCCGAATGATGCGATCACACCTATAGCTCCAAGAACAAGAATATCCTTGCTTTCATTGATTAGCTCCCTCATGGGTTCATATGCATCTCCTCCACTTACCATTGAAATTACAAGCAACACTGGAACAATTACTACTCCTCCCACTGAATTCATAAGATATACAGGAGTTTTTGTTATCATCAAAAGTTCCTTTTTTGCCATTGTAATAACAGGATTACCAGCTTTAATTGCAGAGGAAGAGTCAAATGATCTCCCTCTTCCTTTTGATGCAGAAACTTCAATGTTTCCAATTAGTCCATCGTAGAAGATTTTCTCAGCAAGAGTTATCATAAGAATAAATCCAATAACTCCAGAGCCCACAAAAAGTGCCAGGTTTAGAAAACCCTGAAATGTAAAGCCATTGGCAAGAGCCAACGCACCCCACATCGCAGTAGGAAACGCTACTCCCAACCGGTTAAGCAATAGATTGGCATCTCTAGCGAGGTCAAACATGAAGCTATCACTGTCTACAAGACTTTGAGATGTCCACTGATTAATTTTCATCTGTACAAAAATAACAAATACAATAAAGAGCATTGCAGACACAGTCCTAATAAGATCCTTTCTACCCTTGATGTTTGTATACTTCATGAATATCATAATTACAATCGATGAAACAACCAAGGGAAACAAAGGAAGTGCAACTATCCCCAAAAGACTCATTATCCAGTATGAGATCCCCTCATTGCCCCTAATTCCAAAAATAATCACAAAGGGCAGGATAATAGGAAGGCTTGTGAGGTACTCACTCACCATAAGTGATACAAACTTGGAGCCAATTATATGTGATGGCTTAATGGGCAAAGGCACCAACTGCGCTAGGTCGTTTGAAAAATAATACTTACTCATAACATATAAAAACCCTAACACCAACACTATCATTTGTGCTGCCATAAATCCCATATGGAGGAAATATGATTGCTGACCCATCTGCCTGAATGCATCATACAAATCCGTCAGTACACTTATAAACAAATAATATGATGGCAGCAGCGCAAAAATTGCAATTCCTATCATCACCATTGGAAATGTTTTTTTCCGGTTTCTGATATTGTAAATAATGGATGATAACCCGAATGTTATATTCAAATCAGTTTTTGTTAATGAAAGTAATTTTTCATTCATTTTCAGTCAACTCCAGGAATATATTCTCTAGAGATTCCTTCTCAATCGCACTGGTTCGTAGCTCTTCCATTGTTCCCATTGCAATAATACTACCCTTGTTTATTATTGCTATTCTGTCACACAGCTTTTCAGCCACTTCCATTACATGCGTTGAAAAAAATACAGATTTCCCCTCTCTGCACATCTCTCTCATAATTTCCTTGAGGTTGTATGAGGATTTTGGATCCAGTCCCACCATAGGCTCATCCAATATGAATAGGTCAGGATTGCTCATCAGTCCTGCTGTTAGAACCAGCTTCTGCTTCATTCCGTGGGAATAGCTGCTTATAATATCACCAAGAGCATCATTGATGTTGAACAGTTCGCTAAAATAGTCGATTTTTTCTGTTCGCTCCTGAGTGGATATACCGTACATGTCACCTATGAAGTTCAGGTAATCAACACCAGTCAGCCTATCGTAGATCTCGGGGTTATCAGGTATATAACTTATCCTTTGCTTTGCTTTCATGGGTTGTTCCCATACATCCATCCCATCCAGAAGAACCCTTCCTGAGTCAGGTTTCAACAAGCCTACGATCATCTTTATGGTTGTAGTCTTGCCTGCACCGTTTGGTCCCAGGAATCCAAAAATTTCACCCGGTCGAACCTCCAGGCTTATATTGTCAACTGCCTTGATTTTCCCTTTGTTATAGGACTTTATCAATCCCTCAAGTTTAAGCATAAATGCACCTCCATATGTACCTATTAAAGATAGCTAATCATAGAATCGGGATTTTTGGCAGCAAAAAGGTGGGACAAGAATCCCACCTTAAGAAAGCCTTTAAATTTCATCCACTACCTTTGCAAATTCCTTCTCCACAAAGTCAGTTGAAATTCTCTTATTAAACATTTCTCCATCCTCCACTACTTTCAGTCTTGCTTTGCCATCGTCAAATGCGAATCCGTCAGTATAGAGTATTTCCTTGCCATATATCGGCCAGAAAGTAGCCTCCTTGAATTTAAACATATCTGTGTACTCCGGAACTGCTTTTGACACAAGTTCAGTCAGTTGGTCCACCTTCTTATACTTAGCGATCCTTCCGAGAATGTACATCATCTCATTTACAACTTCCCAGTTTGAGTATCCTGTCAAAGGTGGTATTGCAGAGTATGACCTTTGTATTCTTCTTTCTGAATTTGTCACAGAACCAGTGGATTCAGCATAACTCACTGCCGGCAATACAACATCTGCCTTTTCACCTGTAGGTGTAACATAAAGGTCCTGAACAGCAAGGAACTGAAGGTTCTCAAGATATTCAAGAGGAATGTCTTCACCGAATACAAGCAATCCTTTTATTGTTCCTTCCTTGATTCCATCAACTATTTTATTGCTTGGCATATCTATTCTGAGATCAGCCAATCCCTGACTGTTGTTCTTGGGCTTAAGTTGAATTATTCCTCTTCTTGGTTTCCCGACTTTGCCTGCTACAACAGCAATATTTGCAAGGATAGTCGATGCTTCACTTGTCAGGTAATTCTCATCAAAGATAATCATGGCAGTCTTTGACTCAAGATAGATCTCGGCTATGTCTATTGCTGCATTTCTTGGTTTAATGCTCGCCAGACTTTCCTTAAGTTTATCGTAACCGACTACATTCTTGGGCTCTTCTACCATGTCCATTATTGTCTTAAGAATACCTTTAAGTAAGTCAAGATTATTTTCAGAACTCACTACCGCCTCTGTCCAGTCATTGATTTGGTCATAACCATCATTGATAACAATCAGTCTTGCCCCTTTTTCTACTGCCTTCTTCACTTTAAGTGCTGCAATTGTATGGTCTTTCATCATATGGGCACCGGCTACAAGTATAAACTCACAGTGTTCAATCTCACTGAATGTGCTGGTAGAGGCATCATAGCCCAATACTTCCTCAATTCCTCCATAATTTCTATTGAATGATGTTATATTCTCAGTTCCAAGGTATTTTTGAGCAAATTCCTTAGCGATAAATATTTCTTCGTTTGTATATCTGTCTGATATTGCAACTGCCACCGCTTCAGGACCGTATTGCAGCTTAAGTGACTGCATGGTCTTTGCTGTCATTCTCAAGCCTTCATCCCAGGATGCAATGCCAAGTTCTCCATTTTCTCTTCTTACAAGAGGTTTGGACAATCTTGCCTTCTGCTTGGCCTGGTTGTATCCAAATCTACCCTTAACACAAAGTAATCCCTTGTCTACATCAGAATCCTTGTCCGGGATTGCTCTGTAAAGCATATCTCCGTTGGTCTCAAGATCAATGTTGCAGCCTACAGAACAGAAAGAACAGATAGTCTTTGTCTTCTCAGTTTCAACAGGAACGGATTTGTCAATCTGAAGTCTTTCCTGAATTGCACCTACTGGACATACGCTGATGCATTGTCCACATGCTATACAGCCTGTTTCTGCCAGCTTAAGGTCAAGGGCTGGCTTGACTATGGTATCAAAACCTCTGTCCACAAGACCGAGAGCACCGTTATCCATAACCTGGTCACAGACTCTCACACAGAGTCCGCACAGTATACACTTGTCAGTATTTCTTACAATGAAAGGATGGCTGTCGTCATCTTCACGGTAATGCACCTCACCCTCAAACTTTTCTGGCTCAACATCGTAATCATTGGCATAGTTGTAGAGCTTGCATTCGAATACGTCGTGACATCCACACTCCAGACATCTCATTGCATCCTTGACTGCAGCCTCTTCCGAGAATCCCTTATTTACCTCTCTGAAGTTAAACTTACGCTCTTCAGGAGAAAGATGTGGCATAAGAGATTTGTTCTCCTTCTCCCTATCATTGTAATGCTCGCTTGTCAGGTGAGTTCTCTCAACCACATATGGTCTTCTGTATGGAATTACATGCCCTTCAAGATAGGAATTTATTACTCCTGCAGCCCTTCTTGCATCTCCTATTGCCTTGATTGCAATATTGGCTCCCTCATTTATTACGTCTCCACCTGCAAAGATTCCCTCTACATTTGTCTGGTAGCTGTTTTCATCAACTGCGATGGTGCCTCTCTTGGTCTTTTCAAGAATTTCAAACCCTTCCAGGGCTGATTGCTGTCCGATTGCACCAATTACAAGATCTACATCAATATATTCGACCTCCCCCTCAATCGGAATCGGTCTTCTTCTACCTGATTCATCCTCTTCACCAAGCTCCATCTTTTGAAGCTTGATTTTGGCAGCTCTTCCATTTCCTTCAATTATTTCCAACGGCGACACAAGGAATTTGAATTGTACTCCTTCTTCCTTTGCTTCCTTTATTTCCAGAATATCTGCCGGCATTTCTGCCTCAGTTCTTCTGTAAAGTACATATACTTCCTTGGTACCAAGTCTCACTGCAGTTCGGCATGCATCCATAGCAGTATTTCCACCGCCTACAACAGCAACTCTTTCGCCGATTCTCATATCTTCATTGACTGTAGCCTTTCTCAGGAAGTCAATTCCACCGATTACACCAGGCAGTTCCTCTCCCTCCAATCTAAGAGGGGTGCTCTTCCAGGCACCTATGGATATGTAGCAGGCATCGAAATTATTCTGGATGTATGAGATATCTAGCTGTTCGCCAACCTTTACGTTATTTACGAATCTTGTTCCCATCTTTTCAATGATGGCAACCTCCTGGTCTATGACACTTCCTGGAAGCCTATATTCAGGGATACCATACCTAAGCATCCCACCCATCTCAGGCATCTGCTCATAAATAGTTGTATGGTGTCCGGCTACATTAAGGAAGTATGCTGCCGACAACCCTCCAGGTCCTCCGCCTATAATAGCTATTTTCTTTCCTGTAGACTCTCCCAATTCTGGAATAAATACGTTGTCGCTTGCAAGGTCAATATCAGCCAGGAAAGACTTTAGATAGGCAATTGAGATAGGCTCTTCAACAAGCTCTCTTCTGCAGGCATCCTCACATGGGTGAGGACAAACCCTACCTATACATGCCGGTAGTGGAAGCTGCTCCTTAATAAGCTTAAGTCCTTCCCTGTATTCCATATTTGCTGCAAGACCTACATATCCCTGGCAGTCAGTATAACCCGGGCATGCCAGAACACAAGGAGCCTTACAGTCTCCCACATGGTCTGACAGCAGCAGTTCAAGCGCTGTCTTTCTTGAGCTTCTAGTTCTTTCAGTGTTCGTATTGATAATCATCCCATCAGACGCCGTAGTAGCACATGACCTCAGGAGCTTTGGTACCCCCTCGACCTCAACTACACATAGTCCGCATGATCCGTATATCTCTACCCTTTCATCAAAGCACATGGTAGGGATATCAATTTTGTTTTCTCTTGCAATGTCAAGTATCGTCTGACCTGCATTACCTTTTACTTCTTTTCCATTTATATTCAAATGTATAACAGACATATTTCACCCCTACCTTTAACTTATTGTTATTGCGTCGAATTTACATACCTCATAGCACTTGCCGCACTTGATACATATATCCTGATCTATTTTATGGATAAGCTTAGGCTCTCCTGATATAGCCTCTACAGGACAATTCCTCTTACACATCCCACAGCCGATACAGTTGTCCTGGATCTCATATGTTAACAGTGCCTTACATGCCTTTGCAGGGCATTTCTTATCGTGTATATGAGCTTCGTATTCATTCCTGAAATATCTGATTGTACTTAAGACCGGATTTGGAGCAGTCTGCCCCAGGCCGCATAGAGAACCGTCCTTGACCTCAACAGCAAGGTTTTCAAGAAGCTCTATGTCACCTTCCTTGCCATCTCCATTTACAATTCTTTCCAATATTTCAAGCATTCTCTTGGTTCCAAGCCTGCAATGGATGCATTTTCCGCACGATTCCTTCCTTGTAAAATCAAGGAAAAATCTTGCCATTTCAACCATACAGGTTGACTCATCCATTACAACCATACCACCGGAACCCATTATGGCTCCAACCTTGCCAAGTGATTCATAATCTACAGTTGTATCCGATATATGCGCAGGAATACATCCACCTGAGGGTCCACCCATCTGGACAGCTTTGAACTCCTTGTCATTCAGAATTCCTCCACCAATCCCATAGATGATGTCCTTAATGGGCATACCCATCGGTACCTCAAGAAGACCACCCTTCTTGATCTTTCCTGTAAGTGCAAATACCTTTGTGCCCTTTGACTTAGCCGTACCATAGGCTGCGAAAGCATCTCCGCCTTTTCTTATAATCCATGGTACATTGGCAAAGGTTTCAACGTTGTTTATATTTGTAGGTTGTCCATAGTATCCCTTTTGTGCAGGAAATGGAGGCTTAAGTCTAGGCATTCCCCTTTCACCTTCAAGTGAAGCTATTAAGGCTGTCTCCTCACCGCATACGAAAGCTCCAGCTCCAGCTTTGATTCTGATATCAAAATTGAAGTCTGTTCCAAAAATATTCTTGCCAAGATATCCTGCTTCCCTGGCTTGTTTTATTGCTATATCGAGTCTTTTTATTGCTAGAGGATACTCAGCCCTTACATAAATAATACCTTCTTCTGCCCCGATGGCATAAGCTCCGATAGTCATTCCTTCAAGAAGTCTGTGTGGGTCTCCCTCCAGGATTGACCTGTCCATAAATGCTCCAGGGTCTCCCTCATCAGCATTACATACCATGAATTTAGGAGTATTCTTCTCCTGCAAAGCAGCATTCCACTTAAACCATGTTGGAAAACCTGCCCCACCTCTTCCTCTTAGTCCGGAATCACGTATCT
This sequence comes from Bacillota bacterium, assembly GCA_051744365.1. Lineage (GTDB taxonomy): Bacteria > Bacillota > Clostridia > Tissierellales > Tissierellaceae > Gudongella. The sequence goes on along the minus strand of JBNJCX010000013.1, from coordinate 27,468 downwards.
CATCTATGACCTGTTTCTGTGACAATTCCTTGAGGCATTTCTGTAAGGCCTCGTATCCACCTTTTTCTATGTACTCTTCAATTCTCTCCGGATTAATTATGCCACAGTTTTCAATTGCTATTCTTACCTGCTTCTCAAGGGCTTCCTCATCAATGGAGGAAATTTTGTATGTACTTACTTCTTCCTTTACAAGCTTTTTTTCAACAAGCTCAATAACCTTGTCCCCTGATACCTTTACAAAACGCTCCATGCGACCTTCGTCATCATAAATATCAACAATGGGCTCAAGATGACACATTCCGACACAACCAGCTATTTCAAGGTCAATATCCAGTCCAAGATTTTTTACCTGATTGTCAAGCTTTTCATAAACCTTCCTGGCTCCAGCTGCTATACCACAGCTCCCAAGACCGACAACAACCTTCATTTAATTCTCCTCCTTTTCTGCAAGGGTATTTTTGCTGATTTCCCTTATTATGTCCTTTGCCTTCTGAGGTGTCAGACTGCCATATGTCTCGCCATTTACCATCATAACCGGTGAAAGACTGCAGCATCCAAGACATGCCACATTGTTCAATGTAAATTCATTGTCCTCCGTGGTCTCTCCATCCTTGATTCCAAGCTCCTCAATTATTGCTTCCTCAATCCTGTCAGCACCATTTACATGGCATGCTGTTCCCTTACAAAGCATTATTAGGTTCTCGCCTATGGGATTCAATCTGAACTGTGTGTAGAATGTTGCAACACCATATACCTGAGAGCTATATACACCTGTCTCATTGGATACATGCTCCAGCACAGACATTGGAAGAAAACCATAAATTTCCTGTGCTTTCTGTAGAATGGTTATAAGACTTCCCTTCACTTCCTTATATTTCCTAAGTGTGTTATCCAAAAGCGACAGATCCACTTCTTCATCCAGGAAGTGTCCTTTTATTTCCTTTGCTCCACAGCAATCCACATTACCAACTCCTTTGCTCTTAATTTTAAATCGACAAATTCATTATACCTTAAATATTCTGAATAAACAATCAGGTATGACTATAAATAAACGTTCCAATTGTTAATGTTTTACCATAATGGATACCTTGTAAAATGCTCTGAATAACCCTATTTCTAGACATTCATCGGTGGTTAAGCAAAAATCAACCTCCTGTGATTACCAGATCCCTTTTACCCTATTATTGTAACCATATCATTTTAATATCTCACTTGTGGAAACTTAAGTGATGTGTCATTAAAGTATCAATAACCTGAAATGGAAATACCATCTATTTTTATCGATGGAGATCCATAATGACCATTACCTGGGAATCCATAGTCCATATCATCAGAGACTTCAACTGTTCTCTCTAATAAATCCCTAAAACTACCTGATACGGTGATTCCTCTGACAGGTCTTGTCAGTTTGCCCCCCTCTATCAGAAATCCCTGAGCCTGAAGGGAGAATTCCCCTGATACTGAATCCAGACCTGAATGCAGCCCAGCAACGTCTGTTATGAATATTCCCTCCTTCACATCCCCAATCATCATGTCTCTATTTCTGCTGCCAGGTAATACCAATAGATTGGTAGGTCTTGTACCTACAGGCTTTTTATATGAATCCCTGAACCCATTTCCTGGGGATCTGATACCAACCTTGTGTGCTGTTTTTGAGTTATGGAAAAACTCTTCCAGAATCCCTTTATTTATGACAGTTTTTAGATTTGTAGGGTATCCCTCATCATCAAATCCACATCCTCCAAATCCCTTATCCAGAGATGGATCTTCCACTATTGTCAGCTCATTGCTCCCGATTTTCTTTCCGAGACTACTATTGAAAATTGACATGCCTCTCTGAACATTATCTCCTGTAAAAGCAGGTATAAACCCCTGGAGCATGTCAGCAAACACACGATTCTTAAATATTGTTACATATCTTCCACTTTTCACGGGCTGTGCTCCCAGAAGTGCTAGAGCCTCATCCACTGCCTCTGAAGCCATTTTATCAACATTAATTTCCTGTGGGCTTCTGAATAGACATATACTGCTTCCTGTCCTGGTGTCATCATTCTCACTTGCAACAACTGATAAATAGGCATAGCCACCTGAATTCTCTTCTGAAAGATTTACTCCTTCTGAGTTTCTAATTCTTCTTTCAGTTTCCACTTCTTCATAAGAGCATACCTGAACTTTATTTACTCTGTCATCCAGCGAAAGAGCTTTCTTTTCCAGGGCTATCATCATATTTATTTTTTCTTCCACTGACAATGAATCCAGACCCTCAGTTGTATGCTCTTCCACTAATGATCGTTCTGAAGGAGATGCAAGGGGTGAATAGTCTTTAGCATCAGTAATTTTACTGTTTTCCGCTGCCTCTTGAACAATCATTTTCACTGACGCCTTATCCAGCTTCTCTGTGTAGGAATAACCCATCCCTTTGTCAGCCACACCTCTTAAGGAAGCACCTGCAGAGCCTGATAGACTGAATTTATCCACCTGGTTGTCGAATACACCTATTTGCAATTCTTTTTCAGAAAGATAAAAAAGTTCGTACTCCTTCATTATCAATCCAGCTTCCTTGAAAACCAAGTCGCTGAAATCATTAAAATCCATTAGGCATCCCCTTTCTTCCACCAACCGTAATGCTACTGACTCTGATAGCGGGCTGCCCAACGTTTGCGGGTATCGAACCGCTGGATGCCCTGCACATTCCCTGACCCAGTTCCATATTGTTTCCTACCATGTCGATAAGTCGCAGTACTTCTATCCCATTCCCCACAAGAGTTGCTCCTCTTACGGGAGCAGTAATTCTGCCGTTTTCAATCAGGTATCCCTCCATTACTGCAAAGTTGAATTCCCCTGTAGCCGGGTTAACACTACCTCCCCCAAGCTTTCTGGCGTATAGACCTCTGTCTATCGATTCAACCATTTCCTCCAGATTTGAGCTTCCGGATGCAATAAATGTATTGTTCATTCTAGAAGTGGGCGCATATCTGTATGACTGTCTTCTTGAAGACCCAGTGGAAGATAGTCCCATTCTTCTTCCATTCAATCTGTCAATAAGATATGACTTGAGAATTCCATTTTCAATCAATATATTTTTCCCGGTTGGAGTACCTTCGTCATCTACATTTGTCGTCCCCCATCCATTCTTTATTGTTCCATCATCTATGGCGGTGACCTGTGGAGATGCCACTAGCTCTCCCAGCCTGTTCCCGAATGCTGAAGTCCCTTTTGAAACAAAAGCTGCCTCAAGTGCATGACCGCAGGCCTCATGAAAAAGAACACCCCCGAATCCATTTTCAATTACCACAGGCATGTTTCCACTTGGAGCATACTCAGCAAAAATCATAGTCTCTGCAATCCTGGATGCCTCTCTCCCTATGTCTATTACATCAAAATCATCGTAGAACTCATATCCCATGGAAGCGCCTGGTGCATGGTATCCCTGCTGAATCTCTCCGTTATAGCTTGCCGCTGATGATACTGAAAACCTTGTTCTTGTCCTTATGTCCGTAGTCCAGAGACCCTCCGAATTGGCTATAAGAACTTTCTGTTCATCCTCCATATATGCTGCTGAAACCTGTGAAATGACCTGATCGTAATCCTTTGCTGCATTATAGGCTTGTCTCAACAGTTCGATCTTATCTCCTTTTTTAACATCAGAGAACCTCATAAAAACCGGGTTGTAATCAGGGTTATTGAATTCCTTGAAGTCCTCAGTCGTCATCTGCCGGTTTCTATTCAGTGAAGATGACAATGATTTTGCAAGTTTTACCAGTGATTCTTCTGAAGAATCATTTGTAAACCCATATATGCTGTTTGTCCCGTCAAGAATCCTTATACCTACGCCGTAGTCACGACCGGTCAAACTATCCCTGACTTCTCCTTCAACCAGTCGTATATTTGTTGTATTTCTATCCTCAAGAAAAAGCTCTGCAAAATCTCCACCTTTTGCCAGAGCCTCATTTAATATATTTCCACCTATTCTTTTATCAAGCATTGTTTCCCTCCTGATTCTTAAGTAGCTTTTTCTGCAACTCAACTATTGACAGCCTCGATACCTTTTCCCAAGGAATATCCAATTCATCCAGAATCGCCTGAAGCTGAGACTCCTCGCTCACCTCAATTTCCATATACGGGTAGGGATAGGTTTCTTTGTCCCATATATCAATATCAATTCTTCCACCCATAAATGAATAGGAAGTCCTGTCCTTGTATCCAACCGTGACATTATCAAAACCCAGGTTTTTCATAATATGGAGTAGAGTTTCTCCATCATCTACCATGACGTTATACTCCTCATTCTCTCTGAGATTCTTATTGACGACATTCTTCTTAAGGGTAAATGTTGTTGTCTTTTCATCCTTCATAAGTTCGTGATTCTCTCTTATTCTAAGATATGCATCCATATATGATTTTATTGGGCGAAGTGATGAGTCTATAAGTGTATTGATCTGCTTCTCTCTGTTTGTCAGTATTCCACCCTTTTCCATGATTTTTTTCTGCATCAGCTCAATGTCCACATTTAGGATTTTTACCTCAAGTTCCTTCATCATAGCTTTGCCTCCTACTTATTTACTTACCATTGAATAAGCTTCCCTGTCACATACAAGGGTTACATCTGGGTGAAGCAGCAAAAATGACGCAGGAATCCTTGTGGTTATCTTCCCTCTTTCCAATATATTGCTTAATACCTGAGCTTTTGACTTGCCACTAGCCAGCAGGAGTATTCTTTCAGCCTTCATTATGCTTCCCATACCCATTGTAATTGCCTGTGTGGGAACCTGGTCTATAGATTCAAAGAATCTTGCATTGTCCTCAATGGTCTGGTTTGTAAGCTCAACAAGACCGGTACCAACAGAAAGCTCATCTGCTGGTTCATTAAAGGCTATATGACCGTTTGAACCTATACCTAGAATCTGTATTCGAATTCCCCCTTCAGCCTTGATCATCTGATCGTACTTCTCGCCATAGGACTTTGGGTCTTTTGTAAGTCCATCCGGTACATGAGTATTCTTTTCATCTATATTTATCTGGCTAAACAAATGCTCCTTCATAAAATATCTGTAGCTGTTGGGGTTATCACCTCCCAGACCCATATACTCATCAAGGTTGAATGACTTGGACTTTGAAAAATCCAGCCCTTCCTCTCTGTATCTTCTGACCAGTTCCCCATAGGTTCCTATGGGAGTTGATCCTGTTGCCAGCCCAAGTACAAGTTCCGGATTATTTCTAATTTCACCCTCCAGTATATCAGCTGCTGCCATACTCATTTCATCGTATGATTCTGTCACTATTATTCTCATTCCAGTCCCCCTCAATAATCTTTAATTTAAAATCCAAAAAATCACTGGATACCAATTTAAAATCTATTCCATTAATTTCACCTTCTACTGCATACCTATGCCCCTCGGCATGAAGATGTCCATATATACACAAATCAACCTTATGCTTAGCTAATATGTCAACGAATTCATTCGGCCTCAGCTTCCCGTCAAATGGGGGATAGTGCAGCATGGCTATTTTCTTTGATACTTCGTCTCCTATGGAAGACAGTGATGCATCAAGTCTTAGAAGCTCCCTTCTATAGACTTTTTCATCACTTTCATCAAAGCCCTCAGAATCCCTGCTCATCCAACCTCTGGTACCGCCTATACCTGTGTTTCCGTAGATGTATGAATTGTTCCTGATAAAAGTTATGGATTGGAGTTCCAGCGCCTTAAGCCTTGATATGCTTTCCCACCAGTAATCGTGGTTGCCCTTTATAAAAAGCTTATGCCCTGGAAGATTGTCTATCAGCCTCAAATCCGGCACTGCCTCATCCAGTTTCAAAGCCCATGAAATATCCCCCGGCACAAGTACCAAGTCACCTTCCTTGACAGTTTCTTCCCAGCTATCTACAATTTTTTCCTTATGACTGATCCAATTCTCCCCGAAAACATCCATTGGCTTTTGCTGTGAATGGTCAAAGTGGAGATCCCCAATTGCATATATCATTTAGACACCCCTCTTAAATCTTTCCCAGGTCTATCTTATTGTAGTGCTTCCCGATTTCATCGAGAATTTTTTCTTCCCTGCCCTGACATGTGAATATAACCACTTGCCTGTTTTTATAACCCATTATATATTCCATGGCGTTAATGAGCCTTTTTTCATCATATTGCGCAAAGCATTCATCAAGAAACAATGGCAATTTATCTGACACCAGTTCATCCAGGACTCCAAACCTCAATCCCAAATAAAGCTGGTCCATGGTTCCACCACTCAGGTCCTCAACTGGTACTATTTTCCCTGTTGATGATTCCAATATACCTAATTTCAGTTCCTTGTCCACCCTGACACCTGAGTACTTTCCTTCCGTAAGATTCCTTAACATCCTGCCAACACTTTCGTTGAGAGTCGGGGCAAAATCCCGGTGTATTTTTCCGGAAAGAAATTTTATTCTATCCCTTGCCAGCTCAAGGGAATCCTTCTTAGTTTGAAGGCTAATGGCCTTAGTTCTTAACTCTTCTAATTTTTCCTCCAACAAGGTTTCCATTTCAACTGCATCCTCAAGCTGAGCAAGTGACCCTTCCAGCTTTTTCAGATTCAAAAGAAGATTGTTTCTTCTTGCCTCTAGCCTTGAATAAGTTTCAGTTGCTTTATCTCTGTCCATAGGAATTTTATTTTTAGGCGCATCTGAATACTCCTTATAAATGTTTTCCAAATCCTCCATTGTATGACCCTTCAGAATTCTATTTATGGACTCGTGATTGAATGAGATTTCCTTTTTTACTTCACTGGCTCTGGCTTTCTTCTGTAATCCAGCCTTGAAGATTTCAATATTTTTGGATTGATTTCTTTGAAGTATGTTCTTTAGCTCCCTTTTCAGAGCCTCTTCCTCCACTGATATATCATCGATTTTTCTCTGTATTCCATTCCTCGTACTTCTGTAATCATTGTAAAGCTCCAGGTCCTTTTCTGCTCTGCTTCTATTTGACTTAGCCTTATCAAATATATTATACAATGTATACTTGTCATCTACCTCGTGCTTCTTTAGAATCTGTTTTTTTTCTGTTTCAGATTCCATTTGCTTCATTACATTTTCAAGATCAATTCCTGAAGATTTCAACATCATAAGACCGTAAAAGACAGGTGCCAAAATCACTAGAGTTGCTGCAGCAAAAAAAGAATTTCCTTGCGACAGAAAATAGATACTTCCTGATATAAATAGAACAAAAAAAATTGCAACTGACCAGATTGCCCTTGTCCTGAACAAATTGATTTGCTTTTTTTCAGTTTCAAGAGCAAGTAAATCTACATTATCCTTTGCAAGATAATCCAGCTTCTGGAATCTGTAGCCATCCTCAATGAGTTCATCAGCATTTTGTGTGGATTCTTCCTTGCCAAGATACAATACGGAGACATTATCTTCTATATCATCCAGCTGTTCCTTCCAGGAGCTGGTTCTGGCTTCAATCAGATTTATTTCTCCTTGAAGCTTCAGGGCTTCATCAAAATCCTCAGAATTTTTATCCTCATGTCCTGTTAACTGGTCAAGTTCCAACCCAAGGTTCCTGCTCTTGTCCCTCAATCCAAATACTTCTCTGTAAATGTTGATTTTATCCTGAATATTCAATTCTTTCAAAAGCAATCTCATCTTTGTCAAATCTTCTTCAGCTGAATCCAGCTCATTTAAGCTATCAATGCGGATTCTAAAAAGCTCTCTGTATTTATTGGCTTCTCTAGTGGCAATCTTTAGTCTTTCCTCTGTACTGTAGCTTTCAGCAGTCAGTTTCCCATATTCAGAAGTGGAAGCTCTTTTTGAACCTATATCCTTTAGCTGTTCATCCAGATGAGCAAGTGCTTTTTCAACCGAGATTTTTTCATCTCTTCCAGTAGACACGTTGACAAGTCTCTCCCTAACCTCATCAGCCAGACTTCTGTCCGGCCTGACTTCCTGTTGCCCTACAAAAAGGGTATTATTGAATACGCCACTGTTTATTCCAAAAAAATGTTCTCCTGGCTGCAGCACCCTTGATGAGTCCCCACCCTGGATTTTTTTTGTAATATCCTCCCCAGTGGTTTCAAGGTACACATGGGTCTCCTCTCGTCCCTTTGTAAATATCCTTTGGACCCTATAGATTTCTTCCCTGTGCTCAAACAATATGCTTCCACTGTATTCTGACCCCGACCAGGGAGAAAACCTACGGTGCTCATCTGTGTAAATCGTCTTTTTTGAATATGGTTTTACAAAGCCATAGAACATTCCGTTTATGAAGCTATGCAATGTTGATTTCCCGCTCTCATTGGGACCATAGACAAGATTCACACCCGGCATAAAATCGAGTCTGTAATCTTTGTATTTTCCGAATCCCTGAAGGTTGAGCTCAATTATTCTCATACCTGCCCACTCCCTTCAAGAAGAGCATATATTCCGGAGTAGAATGCCTCTCTCTTTACTGGATTATCAAGGTCATCCTCGCAAAAGCTATCTATGAACATCCCTAGAATATTGTCCCGGTTATCTCTTGAAAGCCTCTGAATGTCAATTCCATTCCTTGACGAATTTATCAATTCAAGGTGATAAAACTCCCTCTTCAGCTGTGACTCCAAAGCACCCATATCGAGATAAGGATGAGAAACCCCCTTCAATACAACCCTGTAGAAATTTTTGTATCTATTTTCACCAGCCAATTTTACCAGATGATTTGTTATTGCCTCAATTGTCATCTGTTCATCCAGCAGCAATTGTATCCTGTGGAAATTTCTTTTTGCATAGGGTACAAACTTGTAGCTTTCAGCATCAGGCAACTCCCCTTCAACAAATCCCCTAGTCCCTATTTCTCCAAAATCCAAAGGTTCCAATGAACCACAATACGCTATGTTTTTTTCAAGGAATTCAGGCTTGTGAATGTGCCCAAGTGCAATATAATCCATATGGAGACTTTTCAAATCCTTTATGTCTGGCAAAGGATAATCCCCTCTACCACCTGTCTCCCCGTGGAGCATTAGAATATTCCTGTATCCTTCTCTTGTCCCAATATCCCCCATACCTCGTAAAACTTCTCCTGCTTTTCTTCTCGGCCCCATTCCCCATACAGAGGTCTTCAGCATCTCAAAGTGAATCTCATCAAGATGGTCACCATTGAAAACAGTAACATTGTCAGGCCAATCCCTACTTGCGTAAGGTGAATCATTTGTTGCAGAATCATGATTCCCTGGAGAAATAACTATCTGTTGCTTCTTGGCATTGGCAAAAATATTCTTCAATCTAGTGATGTCCTTCATTGTAATCGTATTTTCCTCAAAGAGATCCCCTGAAATCAACACCAGGTCTTTATCTGTCTTTATGGAATACTGGATCATATCACTGAATGTATGCCAGATTTCCTCCCTTCGGGTCTTGCCCTTGCCACCACCGAAGGAAGCGTTTCTAAATTTCAATCCCAGGTGTATATCCCCTGAATGTATAAAACTTACCATCTAATCACCAATCCTATAGGTTATGAAAACTTCTTGTATCTATGTTGTTCATCAAAGCTTTGATATCAGTCATATCTGGTATTCCATTATAGTCTCTGAAATCCAATGAGCCACATGCATATGCCAGCTTTGCGGTTGTTTCAAAATCATATTTTCTATTCATGCCTGCTGAGAAGCCGGCTAAAAGTCCTCCAAAATTAAACCCGGAGCGTTCTTCTGGGTTATGTTCTGAGCCAAGGCTTAGTCCATTTTCACTGTTCATAATCAGTAGCCCCTTGCCTTGGAGGTCAACCATCACATACTCGATATCTTTCTGGAAAAGGTATTGGGATGCCTTGATGATTTCACCTTCATAATCCAACTTAAGATTTGTTAAGCTTTCGAGTCCCTTGGTATCCAAAGAAATCAGAAATGGTGACTCATCCACAACCAGCTTTAGGTTTTCAATACCAGTTGCAACAAGCACTCTTCTGCCCCACCCTTTTGCTGTAGTAATAATATCAACTGGCATATCTTCCGGCATATTTGATGGATATTCACCGCTGAGACAGACTATATCACAGTTGTTCAGTCCTTCCTTGAAAACACTGTAGAATTCAGATATTTCATCTCTGGTTATAACGGGGTTCCTTTCTCCTATATGGAGTTCGCGGTCTTTGAAATCCAGTATGAGTCTTTCAGGAATTTCCTCCCCGGTTGTTACCATGTTATCAATAATTCCCGCATCCCTGAGAGGATTTCTTATCAAATTACCGCCTACTCCTCCACAAAAGCCAGTCAGCATTGCCTTTTCATTCATCAAACTTAGAACAAGCGAAAGATAAGCTCCACCTTCACCAGGAAGCAGAGTCTTGCTTCTTGCTTCAAATGTGCTGTGGTTCTCTAGTTCTAACGGTATATCCAGCCACTTGTATAGCACAGGATTCAAATCTATAGACAAAATCACGACAATCACCTCCATTGAAATCTATTATACCCCGATATATGAGATTCTTGCAATTGTCTTTACCAATTCATCATTGAAAAGCCCCACTTATAATTATATAATTGAATTAACCAAAGGAGGGATATCAGATGGCAGACAATACAAAGAAAAATTCTATATCAACAGAGATTGATTTATCACAGTCTGAACAAAACCCCGGGTTTATTCTGGAGTACATTGACCAAAAGGGAGTTATCTGCAACATAAGCTCTATTCTGGCCGAAAATGATATAAATATAGTCAGCATGAATGTAACTCGCAATGATAATGTTGCAACTATGACATGTGAAGTGGAAGGGATTCTGGATGAAAATATCAGAAATCAGTTAGGCAATTCCTGCGAATTTCTGAGAATCGTGTTTACACCCACTGATGGGAAATAAGTATCCGGAATCTACCTTACTACGAGGAGGAAGCTTATGAAAATTAACCAAAAGTTACATGAATACCTGGAGATTCAAGGCAGAAAAGAAAAAATTGATGATTTAAAGAAAGACAGAAGTATTTCTGTCATTTCTTTAATTGAGATTATTCATGATTTTCTAAATGAATTCGAACATAAGGATACCATGGAATGGATTCGAACAATTTACGATTACGCCCTTTACAAATCCTTCCCCCACAAGGAAAGTGAAAGAATCAACATGGATCATTTCCTACTCTATGATGAGGTACTCAGCTTATTGAGATATGTCAATGGAGACAGCCACCTTGACTACGATGTTAGAGATGCAGCGGACGAATTCTATCGCTTCAGGGATGCATACAATAAGCTATTCATATATGAAATCATGCAGCTTGACATGGTAATAAACGGATACAATACAATAGACCATGTTCTTGGAGTAAAGGATGTGGCCATGCATATTGCAATACAGCTTAAGGATCTGGAGCTTCCCCTCGATCTTGGAATTGTGCTGGGGGCAAGTCTTGGACATGATGTAGGAAAATACGGTGTACTCCCGGAGGAACAGAAAAGAGTGCCCTACCTTCACTACTATTACACTGAACAGTGGTTCAAGCAGCTGAAGCTTGACAAAATAGGACATATAGCCACCAATCACTCCACTTGGGATCTGGAGCTTGAAACTTTACCACTGGAATCTCTTGTACTGATCTATGCAGACTTCAGAGTTAAAAACCGATTAATTGATGGTGAATGCAAAATGTACACCTATGACCTCGATGAGTCTTTCCAGGTTATACTCGACAAGCTGGACGATGTGGATGAAGCAAAAGAGATAAGATACAAAAGGGTTTACAGCAAGCTGAAGGATTTTGAGGACTACATGGAGTCAATGGGCATTGATACCACTCTTAACGGCGTTCTTGAGAAGAGGGAAAAGAAATACTGGAGTCTTCTTCGTGGAGAGGATATAGTAGACTCCTTCAAATATAAAGCCATCGAAAACAACATATACCTTATGACCAATCTTATGAATCAGGAAAAATTCATGGAAATACTTGAAGAGGCAAGGGGAGAAACCAACTGGAGAATTCTAAGACTTTATATAGAGATTCTCAAGGAATATTCGACATATCTTACTCAGAAGCAAAAAATTCTTGTTCTGAGTTTTCTGACGGACCTTCTCCTTCACAAGGAAGAGGATGTGCGCAAGGAATCCGCAGAGCTAATCGGTAAGCTTCTGGCAAACTACGACGAAGAATACAGAAAGGAACTCCCTGCTTCAATTGCAAGGAAAAAACCTGAGGAAACAAGTGTTGTGGTTTTTAAGGAAATCCTCGATTCCCTTCTCAGACCAAGCCACAAGATAACTGATTCACAGAACCTCTGGCTCTATAACCTTAAGCTTATAGTCAAATCCCTGTTCGAGAACTGCAGTCCTGACAGCTACGGGGAATATTTTGATGCAATGAACTACTTTTTTGGAAGATCGGACGAACTTATACCTATTTCCCAGTTTTACCTTGTACAGACTATAAACTACTTGCCTATTAATGATCTTGATTCAGACAGACGTGAGCAGTTCTATGCGTACATATTGAAAATGGTCTCCTCTGATATGTCGAATATAAGGCTTAGCGCCCTGGACAGGGCCTTTGAGGTCATGTCAAAAATCAACGATGAAAAGCTTAACTCCCCGATAAGGGATTATCTGGGAGTCAGACCAGCTAAGTCCCCGATTCCGGCAGAGAACTATCTCAAATATATTTTGGCAAACAAGCTATCTATGGATAATGGAACTATAAGAAACTTCAGAGAAAATTATATCCAGGACCAGGCAAATATATCAGAACTGTTCCTAGAAAATCTTAAAACAGCTACAGGATGGACCACCAAGAAGATAAATATTGACATTTTGTACGACCAGGTAAGAAAAAATCCCAAGGAAACCGGAATTCACACAGCCATACACCTTTGTAACGTGCTTAAGGTGAGTGCAGTTGAAAGAGTTAGAAACTACAGCGGCTACACGCTTCTCAATATAATACCTATGCTTTCCCTTGAACAGAGAAATGATGTTGCAATAGAACTATTAAGAGCCTTGGAAATGGAAAATTACCAATTTACCAAGTTCATACCTAAATATCTGGGACATCTATTCCTTTACCTTCCTCCACAGGAACTTGATGAAGTCATCGATGACCTGGAAGAAAAGATAAAGATAGCTAGACCCCAGACAATTATGCTTCTATTAAATACTATAGGTGTTACAATCATAAATTATCCTAAGTATACGGATCTTTTTCAGGAGGATGAAAGAATCAATAAGAAGCGGCTGAACAGGCTTCTTGGTCTCCTTCTGGTGCCCATTGCTTCCTATAATGTTGAAATTAAAACTGAGGCATTGAGGGTAATTGCTACTACTGTATTCAACTCAGACAAGCTTTCCCTTTATGAAAAGCAGATTGTATTCAGACGTGTCGGCAAAAAGATTTTGACCCTTATTGAGGATTCAAGGGAAAACAATTTTGTTTTCTATAATAATGCAGCTTCATTAAATCATATTTACAGGTTCATATCAGATTATGAATTTGAGTATGGAACACTGGATGTCACGACGGGTGAAGATGTTGTATTCTTTCCTGGTTCTTTTGATCCCTTCAGTCTCGGGCACAGGGAAATAGCCAAAGAAATAAGACGAAGGGGCTTTGAGGTTTATCTGGCTGTAGATGAGTTCTCCTGGTCAAAACGAACTGAGGCTCATCAATTCAGGAGAAATATAATTAACATGAGTATTGCCAAGGAAGATGGGATATATTTGTTCCCGAAGGAAATTCCAATCAATCTGAAGTCCGACAGTGATATGATAAATTTAAAAGATTTTTTTGGAGACCGGGAGGTTTATGTGGCTGTAGGATCAGATGTTATCCTGAACGCATCCGCATATAAGGAAAACAGGGAAATTCGCAACTTCTCACATGTTATCTTTGACAGGCGCACTGACAATTTCAAGACGGGAGACAGTGATGCCGCCAAGGAAGCAATCTCAAAAATCAAAGGTAATGTCATTCAACTGACACTTCCTACACAATACGAGGATATAAGCTCCACTCAAATAAGAGACAATATTGACAAGAATAGGGATATTTCAAGGCTCATAGATCCAATGGCAGCGGACTATATCTACAACTACGGTCTGTACATAAGAGAACCACTGTATAAGACCCTTGTTGAAACAAAGACTTTGGATGTGGAGGTTCACAGAAATCTTAACAGCGAAATTCTCATATATCTGCTTGATAACTTCGGAAGCAAGATTATTGAGGAAGGAATCCTCGATCTGCGAAATAAGCTTAGCTACAGGATAATTATACTCAAGGATATGGAGACAGGACTACCACTGGGCTTTTCCGCCTTCTACTGGGTCAGACAGAGTATGCTGTATGATGAATTTATGGACCAGGAGCTTACAGAATATGTAAGGACTAATGCAAAGGGCAGGACTGCATTTATCGCATGCCTATATGCCCGGGATGACGATGATTACATTATGGATATGGTTTTGAACGAAACCCTCTCCATAGCACTTAACAGAGATTACAACTACGCGCTCTATAGCAATACAATGATTTCAGGTGAAAACAAGAAGGCTGAAGAATACCTTTTGATGCAGGGATTTTCAGAAACACCATTCAAGCACAATGGCTCTACAATGCTTATGGTTGATATGAACAACCCAATAAGCATAATCCTTGATCTGGAAAACATATTGAAGGCTCCCTACGACAGTGACCCGAGGATACAGAAGGTTATAACATCGACCAGAAAGAGACTGAAAAGAGCGCTGGCAGACCTCTACCCCAATGAACTTCTTATTTCATTTAACAGGGATATGGTCTACAGCAAGCTAATCCAGAAGCTGTGTGATGAAAATAATGTTTCTATCCTTGACGACAGAAAAAAAACTCTTGGAGAAAAAATGTGCGTCCCCTTCGGTATAATACTCAATAACTCCATAATACCGAACACAGTTACAAAGACGCTTCATACGGAAAGAATTTTCGCACCTGATATCCACAGCTTTACAGTTGGTGAATTCCCTAACTACCTTTCGCTGGAAGGTCAATGCAAGACAATCAAGTCCTTTGAAAAACCCGTTATGCTTCTGGACGACCTGCTTCACAAAGGCTATAGACTCAAGATTGTAGAGCCTTTACTGCGGAAGGAGGGCATAGAAATCACAAAGTTATTCGTGGGAATATTGTCAGGTAAGGGCAAGGAAATTGCCCAGATCAGAAATCTTGATGTTGACTATGCATATTTTGTTCCTAACCTAAGATTATGGTTCAACGAAAGTAGCCAGTATCCGTTCCTGGGCGGGGATATGGTAAGGAAGGACTATCTTGAGTCCAATCTTATTCCAAGTATTAACTTTATACTTCCCTATGTTTCACCCAGATTCATTAAGAACGTAACATTGGATGCTGTGTACAACCTTTCAGAAATCTCACTTAACAATACTTTGGATCTTCTTAGGGTTATTGAAGAAGTATATCAGGAAAAAAACGAGAAAAATCTTACACTGGCTTCATTGGGTGAAGTAATATTTACACCTAGATACCCTGACCTGGAGAGAAGTGTTTTCCAGAAGCGACATCAGAAACCATCCACCTTCCTGGAAATGGATCTTCATTACATGAAAAGGCTGGAACATACATTTAGAGGACACGCGAGGTGATAGATATGTACTATTATGAATACTATGATAAGCTTATGTTTTCATTCCAGGAGATTAATGGACTAAATACTTCATCTGACAAAAATATCATTGAATCCAATGATACTATCTACTTTCTAAAAACAATGGATCCCTTTTCATCGAGGAGAGGGTATCTTGCAATCTCCCCTTCGCAATTATTGACTATGGACGAGGGAGCAGATATATTGGAGGCTGACAAAAATACTCATGGACTTCCGGAATGGGTTATTGAAAAGATTGAAAACAAGAAACTAAAAGTTGTTAATACAGCATTCCCCAGATGGAAGGAGGAGCTGGAGCCCCTCCCAAAACACTGGAGAATCAACCTCATTGCCCTTGGAGATGTTGGAAGCACCCTTCTGATAGGTCTTCGTCTACTTGGTTCAAATATGACCATAGGAATATATGACAGGACCCCCGAAAAGGTAAGTAGATGGGAACACGAGTTGAATCAGATAAGACGCCCCTTTGACGAAGGCTCTTTCCCGGTTGTACAACCTGTGGAAGAAGACAATCTCTTTGATTGCGATATGCTTGTCTTCTGCGCTTCAAAGGGAATTCCACCTGTAGGTTCTGAGCATGTCGATGTAAGGATGGTTCAATTTGAAGGCAACAGGGAAATATTGAAAAAATACGCGAAAATTTCCAGGGAAAAGGAGTTCAAGGGCATCTTTGCAGTTGTAAGTGATCCGGTTGATCTTTTATGCAGGGGGCTTTACATTGATTCGAACACTGATGAAGACGGTAATATGGATTATATTGGTCTTGCACCCAATCAGATAATTGGATATGGACTTGGTGTCATGAACGCCAGGGCAACCTTTCATGCCGAAAGAAATCAGGAACTGAAGCAATACCTTGTGGAAGGTCAGGTCTTTGGTCCCCATGGAAAAGGCTTGATAGTTGCCGACAGTATGATAAACTATAATGAGGAGTATTCCCAATCTTTGACAGATATGACTCTAAATTCCAATATTGTCATTAGAAAATTCGGATACAAGCCCTACGTGGCACCAAGCTTGTCATCAGGAGCTCTCTCAGTAATTGCTACAATAGAAAACAACTATTTTTACGGTTCTTCCATGATGGGCCAGGTGTTTATGGGAGCAAAGATGCGCCTTACAGAAGGTGGCATTGAAATACCATCCTATGACCTCCATCCTATGCTGAAGAACAGACTCAGCACAACCTACGACGAATTAAGGAGTAAGATATGAGACCATTTACGCTAATATTACCATCAGGACCCTCCCCGCTTCTTCAGGAAATGATTGACAAAGCGATAAATGGGGAGGATTGTAATGTTGTCAAGGAAAATGACCTGTTGCCTGATTTGAGAGAACACAATATCCTCTTTGCAATTGAGTTGAATTCCATTGGCATCAGTCCTCAGCTGAACAGAATTCTTGAAGAACTTGTCAGCAGAGGAAAAAATTCGCTCCAAGGAGCAAGAGGATCCATCCTTATACACAGTAGCTACAATAATTTTACAAAGACTGCTGCGCAGGATGTTGTCTTTATTGCTAATCAGCTGGGATGTACCTTTCCAGGAAGACCTGTAATTGAAGCCAATCAGAACCTGGACAATTACATACCCTTGCAAAAAATATACAATCTTCCACTGAAAGGTATCTGTCTTCAAAAAAGCGAAGAGCTTGGAAGAAGGCTGCTTTCAACACAGGAATATTTCAGAAATAAAAGCATAGCAGTTCTTCACTCGTCAAACAAGGGAACTTCAAATACATACGCCCTATGGGAAATGGTCAGAGAGCACCTGAACGACGTGCAAATCAATGAGGTTTATCTTGGCAATGGAACCATTTCAGACTGCAGAGGCTGCAGCTACAAAACATGCAAATACTTTGGAAAACAGGCAAAGTGTTTTTACGGTGGGATTGTAGTTGAAGAGGTATACCCTGCAATCCAGGATGCATCGACAATTATACTTCTTTGCCCAAACTACAATGATATGCTCACTGCCAATATTGTGGCTACTATAAACAGACTTACAGCCCTTTTCAGAAAAACCAAATTCTATGACAAAAAAATATTTTCAATCATAGTATCGGGTTATTCCGGGGGAGATGCCCTGGCAAAGCAGCTAATCAGCAGTCTCAATATGAACAAGACCTTTGAACTTCCACCTGGATTCTCAATTATGGCAACGGCCAATGATTCCGGTTCAATATATAATGTTCCGGAAATCAGGAATAAGGCCAAGGAGTTTGCTAGGCATATTATAAAGAACTTATAGAGAAAATACCCACCAAAAAATGGTGGGTATTCCTTATTTTACGCCTATATATGGTATATTTCCCTATTCAACTGATTCCATTCTGTGCCTTACAACCTTTTCAATCAGCTCTACCTTTTCCTTTGCCTCTTCACGAGACTTGCCCTTTGAGTAGATGTACAGCTTTATTTTAGGCTCTGTTCCAGAAGGTCTTACAGCATACCATGAACCATCATCCAGGTAGTACTTCAACACATTTGATCTTCCTGCATCTGTTTCATCCCTCAGGTAATCCACTGTCTTTTGGAGCATCATCTCTCCAATTGAATCAATTGAGTGATGTCTGATGTCATCCATCATCCTCTTGATTCTTTCCTGTCCTTCAACTCCTTCCAGAACTATTGATATAAGCTTCTCATAATAATATCCAAATTCCTTGTAAATATCCTCAAGAACCTCAAGAAGAGATCTTCCCTGTTTCTTGTAAAATCCTGCCATCTCAGCAATAATCATTGATGAGACAACTGCATCCTTGTCTCTAACCAGGTCCTTATAGACATATCCTATACTCTCCTCATATCCGAATACAAAGCTGAATGCTCCTGTAACATCCCACTCATTGGCCTTTGCACATATGTTCTTGAAACCAGTGAGTGTATCAAATGTCGCTACATCATATTTTTTTGCAATTTCCTTCCCCAGATCTCCTGTTACAATGCTTTTTACAATAGCTGGATTTTCTGGCAGATTTCCCATCTTGCTTCTTTCCGAAAGAATATAGTACACAAGCAATGCTCCAATTTGGTTGCCGTTTAAATAGGTATAATCTTTCTTTTCATTTCGAACTGCTATTGCAACCCTGTCACAGTCAGGGTCTGTAGCAAGAAGCACATCAGCCTTTTCCTTCAACCCGAGCTCTCTTGCATATTTAAAAGCCTTGTTATCCTCAGGATTGGGGTATCCCACTGTAGCAAATGTATGGTCAGGCTCCGCCTGTTCAGGAACAACAATGATATTGTTGAAGCCTCTTTCTCTTAGAATCCTTCTTACTGGAATATTACCTGTACCGTTGAGGGGTGTGAATACAATCTTTACATCCTTGTCTATATCGTCGTGTATTGGCATCTTAAGAAGCTCTGACATATATTCGTCATCTATTTCCTTGCCGATTATCTTAATCAGACCCTCCTTTTTTGCTTCCTCTAAATCCATCATTTCTATATCTCTGTAGTGGTCTATTCCATCTATTTCATCTAGAATTTCATCCGCTACATCGTCAAGTATCTGAGAACCTTCCTCCCAGTATACCTTGTATCCGTTATAGTCCTGTGGATTATGACTTGCAGTAACGACTATGCCTGACTGCGTTCCAAGCTTTCTAACTGCATATGAAAGCATGGGAGTTGGTCTTATATCATCGAAGAGGTAAACCTTGATTCCCTTTGCTGCCAGAACCCTTGCGGAAATTTCAGCGAACTTGTCTGAGAACTTCCTCACATCATATGCAATTGCAACACCTTTCTTCTTTGCCTCTTCCCCGTAATTCTCAATGGTTCTTGCAAGTCCTTCTGACACAAGACTCACAGTATATACATTCATTCTATTTGTTCCTGCTCCGATTTTTCCTCGTAGTCCAGCAGTTCCGAACTCAAGGTCCTGGTAAAACCTATCCTCAATTTCTTCCTCGTCGGTCAGAGCTCTCAATTCCGCTGTAGTCTCTTCATCGAAAAATGGATCATCAATCCAAGATTGGTAATTTTCTCTATAATTCATCTTAATCCCCCCATTGGTAATATCTTTACATATCTTTTTTATTTATACCCTGGAATAAATCATCTACCCATGGATTTTTGACCTTGCAACATCAATTGCCTACTGCTTCCGCTGTGGTATTCTTTTTCCCGAATAACCGTTTTAGCTTTGTGCCAGCTCCCACAAGTGTCATGTAAATCAATGGAATTATGATAATAGTAAGAAGCGTTGCTGCAAGCATACCCCCGATGACAGTGATTGCCAGTGGAGAGAATCGCTCAGATCCCAATGCAAGTTGCAATGCAAGGGGCATCATACCTATGATATCAGAGAATGCCGTCATCATTATTGGTCTGAACCTGGATCTGATTGCGACTTCAATTGCCTCAGTCATTTCAGCTCCCTTCTCCCTGCTTTCATTGATAGCTGCCACAAGCAGTATAGAATTATTGACTACAGTTCCGGCCAGCAGGATAAAGCCAAGCAATACCGGCATGGACATATACTTGCCAGTCAATGCCAACGCAGGGGCTATACCGATTACAACCATTGGTATTGCCGCCATTATGGTCACAGGATGCAGGAAGGATTTAAACTGTGGTACCAGAATCAGATACACAAATACTATTGCAAGTGATATCAGAAATGCCATATCACCCACTGAGTCTGTCAGTGTCTTTTGCTCACCGCTGAATTCAATTCCATATCCCTTGGGCAGGTCCATACTGTCAATTTCAGCCTGTATATCTGATACAACATGACTGAATGCCCTGTCTTCTGTAAATCCGTTGATATTAACGGTGTAAGACATATTCTCCCTTTCAACTATGTTCGACCTATTTTCAACCTCTATTCTTGCTACCTCATTCAAAGGTATCCTGACTCCAAGAGGAGTCGTAAGATATGTGTCCATGAGATATTCCAGGTTTGATGTGGAATCTCCATCATACCCCACTTTCACATCGATTGAATCATTTGTTCCTATTGTCATGGAGGTAGCATCAATGCCCTCCATCCTTCCATAGAGCTGAGCAGAAACAGATGCGCTTGTAAGACCCAGCTCTGATAATCTTTCACTGTCAAGCTTCAGTGACATCTGTCTGTAATCGTTGTTAAAGCTTGTAAATATATTTGTAGTGCCGGGAACCTCCCTAATGCTGTCTACGGCCTCTTCAGCAATATGATATAGGACATCCAGGTCTTCGCCTGTAACCTTGATTGCAATTGGAGCAGAAGCTCCTGTAACAGCAGTACCTCCCTTTTCCTTTACAACATACCTGTTTATATCAGGAATTTCTTCGATTTTTTCCCTCAGGGCTACCTGGAATTCCCAGATCGATAGGCTCCTTTCCTTTCTTGATGTCAGGTTCACAGTTATCATAGCCTGGTCACTTCCCATAATTCCAAAGTCACCCTGCTGCATGTTTCCTTCCTCATAACCAATCCTTGAATCAAAGGAAACCACCTCATTGACCTCCAGAAGATAATCCTCAAGTATTCCTACGGCCTCCTCTGTCTTCGCCAAAGGTGTTCCGGGAACCATTTCAATTGTTACATAGGAAACCCCGCTGTCAAACTTTGGAAGCATCTCCATTCCGTTTGATATGATAAACATGGCGCTTATACCCATCAGCACAACCATGACTACCAGAGTTCGCTTCTTCCTTTTTGAGACCTTATGGAATAGGCTTACATACTTTTCCATTACAGAATCCATGAATTTGTTAAATGGTTTTGAAAAAACTGAAACAAGCTTCTCTGTTCTCGTGAACTGCAAAGGCTGGAACATCACCGTCAAGAGTGGAATTATTAACAATGCCACCATTAGTGAAGACGATATTGCAAATATCAATGTCATTGACAAAGGTCTGAACATCTCGCCAACAAATCCTGATATAAAAAGTAACGGAATAAGAACTATAAGAGTTGTGGTAGCTCCTGCAATACTTGGAAGTGCGATTTCATCTGTGCCTTCAATTGCAGCTATTGATATTTCCTTACCCTGACCGATATGGCTGCTTATATTTTCTACCACTACAATTGCCGTATCTACTACAAAGCCTATACTCAGTATCAATGCAGACAGCGTCACCAGATCCAGGTCCATATCGAATATTTTCATCAGTCCCATGGTACTAAGGAATACAAGGGGCATCGAAATTGAAATAACCAGTGATCTTGAAACATTATTTATAAACAATAAGATTACTATCATAGTGAATCCTATTGCAAGCATTACACTTGTTGCCATATTTGAGACCATCTGATTAGTAAACTCCGAATCATCAGATGCTACAGTCATTTCAACATAGGGATAGGATTCCTGGAGTTCTGCCATTTTCTCATTTACCACTTCAATGACCCCAACGGTGTTGTAGTCAGCTTTTTTTGTAATAAGAAGTGCAAGAGCCTCTTCGCCGTTTAATCTGTAGGATCCCAACCTGTCGATAGTTCCTGATTCCACGGTTCCAAGGGCTGAAAGGGGCACGGTGTTTCCATCCCCAAGAGGAATATCAATATTCCTAAGCTCCTCCATGGAGATAAGGCTTTCCTCTACCCTTAAAAGAAGATCTCTTCCCTCATAGAGAATACTTCCTCCCGGAGCCTTTATATTGGCAGTTTTCAATGCACCCACAATCTGGTCTATGGAAAGTCCATATGCCCTTACAGTGGCTTCATCCAGACTTACCCGGATTTCCTCACTGTAACCTCCGAAGATGTTTACAGCTGCCACACCCTCCACCAGCTGCAGTTCATAGGCTAGCTTGTCCTCTGCCAGACCCCTTAAATCCTTCATTGACAAGGACTCACTATTCAACCCTATAGTCATAACAGGCTGGTCGGAAACACTGAACTTCAGAACTTGTGGATCCTGAAGACTGTCTGGCAGGGAATTCCTTATTGTATTTATGGTGTTCTGGATATCTATGGAAGCCTGGTCAACATCCGTTGAATAATCAAATGTCAGTCGTATTATAGACAGGTTGTCCTGGCTGGAGGAGCTGATGTCCTCTATTCCGTCCAGCTTGGCAAAGGCCTCCTCCATGGGCTTTGATACATCTGTAGATACGTCAAGAGCCATGGCTCCCGGGTATACGCTCATCACCGTCGCTGTTGGAGGACTTGTATCCGGAGAAAGTTGCGTATTCAATGTGAACATGCTATATATTCCGAATATCAATATACCTATTATCAGGGACAGAACTACATATTTCTTTCCAGTTGAAAATCTACCGAAACTCATTCAGTCCCCTCCTCATCGAGAGTATAGATAAGCGAACCATCGCTCAATGACTGAATATTTCTCGTTGCGATCACATCTCCCTCTGCAAGTCCTTCTATAACTTGATATTCACCGTTTACACTGTCGCCAGTCTTGATTTTTCTTTCATATACCCTGTCGTTTCCGTTATATATATATACAACATTTCCACTTTCCAAGGATTTCACTGATGTAGTCGGGATCATTATTTCATTTCTGCTGGAATCCAGAAGTATTCTTATTCTTGCACTTGAACCCATAACAACCAAATTTTCAGGTATCTCTACATCGATCCTAACATCACCGATTCTTGTCTTGGGATTTACACTTCCGCTTTTATATGATACAGTCCCATTTATCAGTTCATCTGAACCTGACAATGTAATTTCTGTATCCATGCCCGGTCTTATCTTCTTAAGGTCAGACTCACCCACCTGCGTTACAACTCTTAGATTGTGGACATTGTCCAGTGCAACCAATGCCCTACCCGGTGAAGCCAGTTCGCCTATGGAGACCATTATCTGTGTTACCTGTCCATCAAAAGGAGCTTTGATTGAAGCTTCCATTAAGGATAGCTCCAATTCATTCATGGAGGAATCAATTTCTCCAAGCTGTGCAGCGGCAATATCACGTTCCTGTGCAAGCTTGTCATAATTTGAATTTGCGGTGCGTTCCAACTCCTGAACCTGCAGTCTTGCCGATTGAAGCTGATGCTCACCTTGATCAAGCTGTGATTTTGATACTGCTCCACCCTCATACAGAGTTCTCAGTTTCTCAACCTCTGACTCCTGAAAATCCAGGGACAGCCTTGCTGACTGAATTCTGGATACAACTGGATTTGAAGAATAATAACTGCTAACCTCAGAATCCAGATAGGATATTGTCTGATAGAGCATGTTTTTCTTCTGCTGTATAGTATCCAGCTTTGCCTCCAACTGCTCTGTATCAATTTCAACAAGAACATCCCCCTCATAAACAATATCTCCTTCAGTTACATTGATGGAGATTATGTTTCCTGTCACCTTGGGGCTTAGCATCGCTTTTGTCTCACTTTCGAGAGTCCCCAGATAGGTAAGGTCCTGTATCATAGGTTTTTTCTCAACCTGGAGCAGCTCAGTTACTATACCCTGTTCCTGTTTTCCTTGTTCTGTTCCATCAGTCTTTACTTGTGAAAGTATATTGCTCTTTATGATAAAATATCCCGCCACCACAATAGTCAGTCCAATTATAATCTTTTTCCAGCTCATACGATCATTCCTCCCGGTTTCTGTTAATAATATTTATTGCATCAGCAATTTCAGCTGCAAATTTTCTTATTTTTTCATCATTTTTCTCAGGTATATATAAAAATGAAAGTATACTTCCCATAATCAGTCGGATTGTAAAATCTTCTTTCCCATTGTCAAATCCCATACTGGATATGCCCTTCTGAATCATTTCCCCAATGGTCTTGATAAAATCTATATCTGAAAGCTCCTGGTTCATCTGATTCTCCATAAGAATAAGTCTTACAACCCCATGGTTCTCGGAAATTACAGTGAGCCTGTCAACAAGAAATCTCTCAAGAGCTTCCTTGGGGCTCTCATTTTCATCGCTGGCGAGACTTTCTTCCAGGGTTTCAGTAAGAACAGGGATAACTCCCTGTAGAAAAATATCCCGTTTTGAAGCAAAGTTTCTGAAAAGCGTCACTTCCGAAATTCCTGCCGCTTCAGCTATTTGAACAGTAGTCGTTCCCTTGTATCCATTCTGGACAAAAAGCTTCATTGCTGCCTCGATTATTTGAGCCTGTCTTTCCTCACGGCTCATACGCTTTTTGGAATTATCCATAATATCCCTCCTTATGTAAGTGCTTACTAACTAAGTATACCATATCAATGCATTTTGTCAATTAAAAAAACCGGAGATTTCTCTCCGGTACTGACTCGATACAGACTATTCGATATGCTTTTTAAACAACTCGTTATACCTTAATGCATTTTCTCTGATTGCTGCTATTTCTGCCTCTGTCACCTGTCTTACTACCTTTCCAGGTATCCCGATCACCATGGAATTGTCAGGAATCTTCTTTCCCTCCGTTACCACAGTCCCTGCTCCTATTATGCAGTTATCTCCCACCACTGCGTTGTTGAGTATGGTGGAACCCATTCCCACAAGTGTATTGCTTCCTACTGTGCACCCGTGAATTATGGCATTGTGGCCAACAACAGTATAATCTCCTATTCTGGTTGGAATATGGGTTTCAGTGTGTACTGTTGCATTATCCTGGATGTTCGAGTACTTTCCAATAACTATATCCTCAATATCTCCTCTCAATACTGTCCCATACCATATACTGCTTCCCTCTCCAATTCTAACATCACCTATTACCACAGCTGTTTCGGCAACAAATGCATCCTTGTGAACCTGAGCCTTCGCTTCTCCAAGATTCTTTATCATATCAGCACTCCTTTGTCTTTTTTTCATATTATGAAAGCTCCCCCGGTCAAGGACCGGGGGATCAGTATCATTCAAATCTTTTTGCTCTTTCAAGGCGTTCCTTGTCAATATCCCAGTCCTCATATCCATCCAGTAATATTTTGTAATAGCTGTCCGGTGGTGCCTGCTCCTTCTTATCCACCATGGAGTAGACAAATGCTTCATACAGATTGCCTTCATCATCTACCAATTCAACTGTGATTCTTTCGTACAAATCAGGATGGCCTTCCAGAATATCCAGTTTCTCAAGCTCCTGCTTCGATATAAGGTATAGTCCTCCCATGACCTCCTCGCCCTCTGCAGGGATAATATCCGCCAGCT
Organism: Bacillota bacterium; assembly: GCA_051744365.1. Lineage (GTDB taxonomy): Bacteria > Bacillota > Clostridia > Tissierellales > Tissierellaceae > Gudongella. Next base: position 1,825 of record JBNJCX010000013.1, on the reverse strand, counting down.
CATTAAAAGAGAGCTTGTAATTCTTGAGTCTTACTTTCTTGAGAGGTATGGCATTAGGACATCTGTTTGACATATACTTCTTGCTTAAGTTACTTGCATACGCGAAATACAACATAATAAACACCTCCTCGGAATCCTCACCTTTATATTACCCTTCGGAGGTACTGTCTATTCGTATCAATCATTTTTTATCTACGCACCAAGTTTAATTTTCTCATCACTTTCAAAGAATATGTCCTTTGCAGATATGCCCCTTGAACCCAGAATTTTATCCTTAGTCAAGCTCAAGTTCATTTAAGATATCCCTTAGCTTTTTTATTTCTTCTTTATTTAAGGTAACTCCCTTACCCATCTTCACATGTTCAGGATCCCATTCCCTGATATCATATTTGGCGGGATAATTATTCCAGGACACCATATTGATTTCCTTTGTCCAACCCCTTTGTGATTCGCTCAGCACTCCAATACTCTCAATAATCTCATATTTGATTTCTGCCATATAAACCTCCCCCTTTACATTTCCTTTACATTTCCTTTACAGATAATATTATACAATAATTAAGAAGGATTTTAACAAGACAATTGAAATTTCTGCTATAATTTAAATATCTTTAGAAAAGTGGTGATTTGATTGAATTCACTTATATTGAAGCTCTTTGCGTTGGCAACAATGATAACAGACCATTATGGTGCAATCTTCCAGCCTTCAGAATTAACATTCAGAATGATCGGTCGGCTGGCATTCCCCATATACTGCTTTCTTCTTGTGGAAGGCTTTATTCATACCAGCGATATCAAGAAGTATGGAACAAGACTCCTAGCATTTGCCTTGATTTCTGAAATCCCTTTTGATTATGCCTTCTATGGAGGTATCTACTGGGGACATCAAAATATTTTCTTTACACTTTTTATAGGTCTTCTGGCAATGAATCTAATTGAGCACAAAAATTCCGGAGGCAGCAATGCACCCTTCATTGGTATTGGAGCTGCAGCTGCAGCAACACTTATGTCCACTGATTATAATTTCATCGGGATAATATACATATTTGCATTCTATTACAGTAGAAATCTGTCTTCCATAAAGAGAATGGCAGTGGTTGCTGCAGTCATATTTATGACAAACCTGCTTTCTACTAGCTGGATACAACAATATTCCCTCCTTGCGCTTCCCATTCTACTAATGTACAACGGGAAACCGGGACCAAAAAACAAGCCCCTTCAGCACCTCTTCTACTGGGCATATCCACTGCATCTGCTAATATTTGCAATTATAAAGGGCAATATCCCCTTATAGCTGACTAACCTCCTCCAAGAACCTGGAGTATTAATATTTCATCACCTTCCTGAAGCTTTGTATCCAGGGAGGCCTTTTTTTTGTTTACAAGATATGTTAATCCATCAATAGAGCTGCTATTCAGTCTTTCTAGATATTCAATAACATCTGCAACAGTGGAATTCGCTTCAAGACTTATTTCAGATGGAATCTCAAGATCCATTGCACCCATAAACTTAACCCGTAAAATCATCTTCTCACCTTGCATAATGAACTCGCAGTCAAGCTACGGTCACTACCCTTTCTAAATTATTGTATAATTAACATAGTGTTGTGGATTGGTAATCTCACCTACGGCTTGACTGTTCTAAAGAGAATCCAACCACATATCTATGTTTTTTTGTATATTAGTTAGATAACGCAAGACGTTTGATCTCGGGCAAGGATACATAACATAGATTAAGATAACAGCAATCCCCAAGATCCAAAGAAATAATCCAAAGTAAAAGCCAGACTTGCATTGGATTTACACTAGCAACTACATCTGCAACT
>JBNJCX010000012.1:0-42455 GCA_051744365.1 Bacillota bacterium | reverse complement strand
AGATTTAATTGAAAGTTTTAATCTAAAAATGAAATTTAGACTAAAAACAGAACAGCTTTCATATCTTTATATAATAATTATAGCTATACTAGCTGTACTTTCATTTAGTTTATTTTTTCAATATTTTAATGGCATGGATTATCATATTGCAGCTACCATTTTATTGAGCATAATGCTAACTATACTTTTAAGTGATCTTTATATAAGATTATTCAACTACTTTTTACAAAAGTTCTATCCTATTAATTTTTTACCTAAATTAGAATTTGAAAAGGGCATCCCCTCAAAATATAAAACTTTTGTTGTAATGCCTGTACTTATAACTTCAGAAGAAAACATTGAAGAAATATTTGAAAAAATGGAAGAATATTTCCTTGCAAATAAATCTAAAAATTTATATTTTGCCCTTCTCGGTGAATTTATGGACTCAGATAAGGAATCTGATAATAAGGACAATATTCTTGTAGATGCTGCACTAAATAAAGCTAAAGAGTTGAATAAGAAATATAGTTCCTCAGACCCTGTTTTTTATTATTTTCAAAGAAAACGCCAATATAATAAAAAACAAGGTAAATGGATGTGCTGGGAAAGAAAAAGAGGTTCACTTACAGAATTTAACAACTTAATCCTAGGTCAGAAAAACACTTCTCACAAAGTCATATCAACTGATATTTCACAGCATATAGGAAAAATCAAATATGTTATAACCCTTGATGAGGATACTAAATTGCCAATAGATTCTGCCAGAAAGCTTATAGGGACAATATCCCACCCTTTAAACGAAGCTGTTTATGACGATGAGAAAGGTAAAGTAGTTGAAGGTTTTGGAGTTATTCAACCTAATGTAAGCATAGGGTTGGAGTCTTCTAGTATTTCAAAATTTACTAAAATATATGCTCGTTCTTCTGGTGTAAGCATTTATTTTGAAGGCTTATCTGATTTATACCAAGATGTTTTTAATTCAGGCATATTTTATGGCAAAGGAATTTACAATTTAGAAATATTCTCGAAAATTTTAAATAAGGCCATACCTCAAAATAAAGTACTCAGTCATGATCTCCTTGAAGGTTGCCATATCCATGTAGCCTTCACTTCTGACATAGATATTGTTGATACCTATCCTACAAGGTATATATCTTATTTAACAAGACTACATAGATGGATTAGAGGAGATTGGCAACTCATAGCATGGCTGTTACCAAAGGTTAGAGATTCAAATAATAAGCTTATAGAAAATCCTATATCTCCCTTAAGCAAATGGAAGATATTTGACAATTTAAGAAGGAGTTTAATTTCTATATGCACTTATGCTTTTATAATTGGAATATTTACTTATCTTCCTCAACCATTATATCTATGGGTTGTATTTGGTTTGATGATTATTTTCTTTCCTCTAATATTAGAAGCCATGGATAGAATTATTATTCAAAAAACATATATACCTCATCTTAAGTATAGAAAAAGAAGAAATATAAAATTCAATCTTAAAGGTTCCTTTCAATACACTTTATTACAATTTTTGTTTTTACCCTTCGAAGCTTCTATTACTCTGTCAGCTATAATTATTTCATTATATAGAGTTTTGATATCCAAAAAAAATCTCCTGGAGTGGACTACATCTGCTGTCAGCGAAATGAAAATCGAAAATAATTTAAAAAATCTTATGAAAAAAATGAAAATCATTTATATGGAAATAATAGGGTTTTTAATATTGGTATATATTCTTAAACCTGAACTATTTATCCCTGCATTGATTGTATCTTGTTTATGGGGGGTATCTCCATTTACAGTTTACTTGTTAGATAAAAAAGAAATGGAAAAAATAGAACCAACAAAAGAAGAGTTAAGTATTATGAGAAAAGAAGCCCGTAAAATTTGGTCCTATTTTGAGGATTTTTCCAGAAAAAATACAAACTATTTACCTCCTGACAACTACCAAGTATACCCACCAAAAGAAATAGCCGAAAGAACATCTCCTACCAATATAGGCCTCGGTCTATTAGCTATAATTTCTGCAAGGGACTTAGGCTTTTTACCTATCACCAAGACTATCAAAAATATCAGACAAATGCTTTCTACAATAGATAAACTTGAAAAATGGAATGGGAATCTTTATAACTGGTATGATACTAAAACCCTTGGAGTATTACGCCCCAAGTATGTTTCTTCAGTTGATAGTGGCAACTATCTAGGATACCTTATGGTATTAAAACAAAGTCTTATACAGTACAAAAATATGCCAATTATTGATGATGATATAGTTCATGGAATAAAAGAAACTTGTGAACTTGAACAGTATATATCTAAGGACATTAAAGATAGCATCAACTCTTTTGGGTCAATTAAAGGAAAAACGGCCGACCAATGGATTCGGTTTTTAAAAGAATTCAAAGTTAATGTCGATCAATCATCAGCCAAAACTGTATCTATGATTGATGAATTAATATATGAGTATTCTAAATATTTTACATTGAGACTATATGAAGAAGAAAAAGATTTACAGCAAAATCCATTATTTGTTTATGCTCTTCAACAAACAGGTAAAATACCTATGGACTTATCTCTGCCAGAGGTTCAAAAATATTATACGGATTTATTGATGGGTATAAGGAAGTATAAAAGAATTAGCGCTGAAACATCTGGGAATATTATAATAATAGAAAACAAAGTCAAATCAATAATTGGCAATCTTAATGAAATACTTAGAGAATTAGATGAAATGATTAGAATTATAGATAGACTAGTTGATAGTACTGCTATCTATAAGCTCTATGATTACAATAAAAATTTATTTTCCATAGGATATGATTGCGAGAATAATCAGTTGACAGATAGTTACTATGACCTTATGGCATCAGAATCAAGAACTACCAGTTTTATTGGTATAGTAACCAAGCAGCTGCCTATTGAACATTGGTATAAGTTAAGCAGAACCTTTACTCTATATAACAAACATCGTATCTTAGCTTCCTGGTCTGGAACAATGTTTGAATATTTTATGCCAAGTATAATCATGGAAAACTATGAATATAGTATTTTTGATGAAACTTACCATTCTGTTATGCAGGCACAAATTGAATACGGAAATTCTAGGAATAAACCTTGGGGAGTTTCTGAATCAGGTTACTATTTCTTTGACCTGGATTTGAATTATCAATATAAAGCCTTTGGTGTTCCAGATATTGGATTTAAAAGAGATTTAATAAATGATTATGTCGTTTCTCCTTATTCAACTTACCTTGCGTTAATCTTTAATAAAAGAGCTTGTTTTGATAATCTAAATATCCTTAAGAATGAAGGCGCTGAAGGACCTTATGGATTATATGAAGCTATAGATTATACTCAAGAAAGATTAAATAAAAATGAAGACAGAAGAATTGTCAAAAGCTATTTTGCTCATCATCTGGGGATGAGTTTGCTTTCTATAAATAATTTTATGAATAATAATATCATGCAAAAAAGATTTCATAAAAATCCAATAGTAAAAACCGGAGTACTTCTATTGGAAGAAAAACTTCCTTACAAAGTTGTAATGATAAAAGAATTAATAGCAAAAGAAAAGAAAAAAGTTAAAATAAAAGCTGAAGGTGTTGGAGAAATCGGAGTTTATGATGAAAACTACAATACTATACCTAACTGTCATTTAATATCAAATAAAAATTATCATATTATGGTAACCAACAATGGTTTTACCTATAGTAAATATCAAAATAAAATGATTACAAGATTTAGAAATCATATAGACCAGAGATATTTCGGTTATACATTTTATATTAAAGACATTGATGATGATAAAGTTTGGTCGATAGGCAGTGAACCCATTAAAAATCCCTCTATGAGATACGAAGTAATATATTCGCTGAATAAAGCTAAAATCATTAGAGAAGATAATGATATAGAAACCCATATGGAAATGTGGGTATCAGCTGAAGACAATGTTGAAATGAGAAAAATAACACTTATGAATAAAAAATCTACGCCTGTAAATATTGAAATAACAAGTTATGCTGAACTAGCTATGACAGAACAGAATGCCGATTTATCCCATCCAGCATTCAACAATCTCTTTATATCAACTGAATATGATAAAGAAACAGAAAGCCTAATAGCAGTCAAGAAACCTAGAGAATCTAATGAACAAGAACTTTATGTATTTAAAACATTTTCAACTGCAAGTAGTGAGTTTAATATTACACAATTTGAAACTAATAGAAATAATTTTGTCGGAAGAGGTAGAACTTTGTCAAATCCTATAGCCTTAGAAAAATTCTTGGATAATTCAGAAGGGATAGTATTAGAACCAATATTAAGTTTAAGGAAGGGTGTAAGGATAGGTGGACGCGAAAATGTTCAAATCACATATTCTATGGGGGTAGCTGAAAACAAATCTGAAATAAAAAAACTTATAAATAAATATAAAAATCCATCGATAGTAAAGGAACAACTTGAATTGTCAGATATACAGGCTCAAGTAGAAATGTCTTATTTAAACTTAGACTCTGAAGAACTTAATTTATTTCAAACTATGATTTCTCAGTTGATTTATTTAAGTCCTAACAGAAAGAAATACTCAAAGCAGATATTTGAAAATAATTTAGGACAAAATGAACTTTGGAAATACGGAATATCTGGAGATAAACCAATTATACTTATAGATGTATTTTCTATGGAAGAAAAGGAGATCCTATGGACTCTTATAAAAGGCAAAGAATACTTGTCTTTAAAAGGTCTTCAGACAGATTTAGTGATACTTAACAATCAAGAAGTTAGTTATTATAAAAATCTTGAAGAAGCTATTAAAGATATGATAAGTATAAAATTTGGTTATAATACTGATCCTCAAAATATAGGAGTATATTTAATAAACAACAATCAAATAAGCGAGGATGATAGAAATCTTTTATATGCTTCTTCAGATTTAGTGCTTAGCGGTAAATCTTCAACCTTGAGGGAACAGATAGAAATAGAAGAAACAACAAATGATAAAAATATAAAGCGTAAATTCGAAAAACGTCAACAAACTGAATATAGACCAAAACAAGAAAGATATGAACTTAAATATTTCAACGGCTACGGAGGCTTTAACCAAAAGGATTCTGAATATGTTATTCAATATCGTGAAAATCTACCAACTCCTATGCCTTGGATAAATGTAATCTCAAATGATAACTTTGGTTTTATAATATCTGAAAATGGCGGAGGATATACATGGTCTGAAAACAGCAATGAAAACAAACTTACTCCTTGGTTAAATGATAGTATTTTTAACATCCCACAAGAAGTAGTGTATTTGAAGGATGAAGTGTATGGCGAACTTTGGTCCGTTACTCCTGAACCGTTAGGTAATTATTTAGACTGCGACATATGCCATGGTAAAGGATATACAAAATTTGCAAGTGAACCATACGGTTTAAAGACCACTCTAAACATTTTTGCTTCATTAAAAGATTCAGTAAAAATATATTCAGTTAAAATAAAAAACAATACGGAAGAAATTCGAAAAATGTCTAGCTTTTTATTTATAAACCCTTTACTTGGAAGCTATAGCGAGAAAAATAAAAAATATATAACAACCAATAAAGAAAAGGGTAATATACTTACTTTAAATAATTCATTTAATTACCAATATCCAAATAGAACAATGTATTTAAGCAGTTCAGAAGGTTTTAAGTCGTACACTGGAAACAAAGATGAGTTTGACCTAAAAAATCTTAAAAATATGCATGTTTTCAAAAATGAAGTGGGAGGAGGCTTAAATCCTTGTGGTGGAATTCAAATACAGCTAGAAATCAATCCAAATGAAGAAAAGCAATTTGTATTTATTCTTGGACAGGAAACCAATAAAGAAAAACTCCAAGAAAATGCTCTATATTATCAAAAGGTAGACAACTGTAATAAAGAACTAACTAAAGTCAAAGAATATTGGGAAAATACTCTATCAGCTATAGATATAGATACTCCTGACAATAAATTAGATACACTTATAAACAGTTATCTTCCATATCAAACCTTAGCTTGCAGAATAAAGGCTCGTTCAGCATTTTATCAAACCGGGGGTGCATATGGATTCAGAGATCAGATACAGGATGCTTTAAATATGCTGATGATTGATCCTAATATCACAAAAAAACAAATTATTTTGAATGCATCCCATCAATTTAAAGAAGGAGATGTACTTCATTGGTGGCATCCGGGAGATGAAGAAAAAGGTGTAAGAACAAGATCTGCAGATGATTTACTATGGCTTCCTTATGCTGTAACTGAATATCTTCTTAATACAGAAGACTATAAAATTTTAGATACAAAACTTCCTTATGTTACTGGAGAAACTCTAAAAGATCATGAAAACGAAATATATTTGACTGCTGGAACATCAGAGTATAAAGAAACCTTATACAATCATTGCTTAAAAGCTATAGACCATGCCCTTACATTTGGTTCTCATGGCTTGCCTCTTATGAAAGGAGGCGACTGGAATGATGGAATGAACAAGGTTGGTATAGAAGGAAAAGGAGAAAGCGTATGGCTTGGATGGTTTTTAGCTCAAATACTTAAAAGATTCACTAAAATATGTGAAATGCGAGATGATACGATAAAATACACTGAATACTTTAAATATCAAAATGATATAATCGCTGCGATAGAGAAAGATGGGTGGGATGATTCATGGTATAAAAGAGCTTATTATGATGATGGTACTCCTCTTGGTTCTAAAATTAACTCCGAATGCAAAATAGCTTCACTGCCTCAAAGCTGGTCGGTTATATCTACACTAGGTAATGAAAAAAGAAGTAAAAAGGCTATGGATTCTGTCAACAATCACCTTATACTGGAGGATAAGGGCATGATACTTTTATTTGCTCCACCTTTTGAAAGAGATGAAAAAGACCCAGGGTATATAAAAAGTTATGCAAAAGGATTAAGAGAAAATGGAGGTCAGTATACCCATGCAGCGGCTTGGGTTATATATGCATATGCTCTTTTAGGAGAGGGTACAAAGGCGTATGAACTATATGAAATGCTAAATCCTATAAATCATTCTCGTTCATTGTTTTTTGCTAATCAGTATAAGGTAGAACCATATGTTATTTCTGCAGATGTTTACTACGCACACCCTCATATTGGTAGAGGAGGATGGACGTGGTATACAGGAGCTGCAGGATGGATGTATCGAGTGTGTATAGAAGGAATTTTAGGCCTTAAAAAAAGAGGTTCGAAGCTTACTATAAATCCTTCAATTCCAAACCATTGGACAAACTATACTATAAAATACAGATATAAGGAAACATTATATATCATAGAAGTTATTAACGACAAAAAAATATCCAATGGTAATGTAAAATACACATTGGATAATAAAGATATTCAAGAAGATTATATACAATTGGTTAATGATAAAAATGAACATAATATAAGAGTGGAGATGATTGGATTAAGTCCGTCTAGTGGGGGAGAGCGTGAAGAAACCATATGAGTATTATCATAATACCATTTAGGGCTATTTCAACATAAAGAGAAAATCTAAAAAGGGGGAATTACCAAAAATGATAGTACGCAAAATGAGAGTACGAAAAGCAATTATACCGGCGGCAGGGCTAGGTACAAGGTTTCTACCTGCTACAAAGGCACAACCGAAGGAGATGCTCCCAATAGTAGATAAACCGACTCTTCAATATATTGTTGAAGAAGCTGTTGAGTCTGGAATTGAAGAGATTCTTATTATTACAGGAAGAAACAAATCATCCATAGAGAATCATTTTGATAAATCCGTTGAGCTGGAGATGGAGCTTGAGAGGGCAGGAAAGGATGATATGCTTAAAGAGGTAAGAAGGATCTCTGATATGGCAAATATTCATTATATCAGACAAAAGGAACCAAGAGGACTGGGACATGCGATCCTTTGCGCCAAAAGTTTTGTTAATAATGAGCCTTTTGCAGTGCTGCTAGGTGATGACATTGTTCAAAGTGAGAAACCTTGCCTTAAGCAGTTGATTGAGGTTTATGATGAGTATAAGACTACCATACTTGGAGTACAGAAAGTACCTGATAATGATGTAAACAAGTATGGCATTGTTGATGGAAATCATATTGAAGACGGAATATACAAGGTTAATAATCTTGTTGAAAAACCGAGTATTCAGGATGCTCCTTCAAATATAGCCATTCTTGGAAGATATATTATCAACCCAGCTATTTTCGAGGCTATTGAGGAAACAAAGCCAGGGAAGAAAGGGGAGATACAGCTTACAGATGCCCTTAATCTTTTATCCAAGAGAGAAGCAATGTATGCTTATGTCTTTAAAGGCAAAAGATATGATGTAGGAGATAAGCAGGGCTTTCTTCAGGCTACAGTGGAAATTGCACTAGGAAGAGATGATTTAAGAGGAGAGTTTTTGAGTTATCTTGAGAGTATGTTTAAGGCTGAGAAGGAAAAAGACAAGAAATAGATAACGAGATAAGCGGGTTGATACCCGCTTTTTTTGCATACAATGGAATTATCTAAACGCTCCAAGGGAGTTTGTATTTGCCTTTGCCTTTATGCCCTATGATTTGTATAAGGCATGGCGGAGCTAGAGAATTGATTGGTTTAAGTCTCCGGTATGTAGGGTAAATAGATACCATTAACATATAGAGGATGATGGATATGAATAAATTTCACACAGGAGCCCTTATATACCCGGTTGATTTGTGCCTTAATGTCAAGGATCTGCGTTCGATGGGCAGCTTCTATGGGGATTTAATGGGATTTGAGATACTATCAGAGGATGAAAAAAATGTCGTTCTCGGAACTTTCGGAAAGAAGATACTGACCTTGACCAGGCCTGATAATGTAATATTGAAGCCTCCAAGAAGAACAGGGCTGTACCACTATGCAGTTCTGCTTCCTGATAGAAAATACCTTGGAGGCTTCATAAATCATCTAAGGATCAAGGGATTTCCATTGACAGGTGGAGCAGACCATAAGGTAAGTGAGGCTATTTATCTTCAGGATCCTGAAGACAATGGAATAGAGGTTTATGCAGATGTTCCGGATACACAATGGACCTGGCAGGGAGATAGTGTCGATATGGGAACTGAACCTCTTGACTTCAGAGGTTTGATGGAGCTGGGAAAAGACCTTCAATGGAAAGGGATGCCAGAGGGGACAAGACTGGGGCATATGCATCTGCATGTAAGTGATTTGGAGGAAGCTTACAAATTCTACAGTACTGTTGGATTTCAGAGGGTAGCTGAGATGGGCGGGACTGCAGACTTTATATCAACAGGAGGCTACCATCATCATATCGGACTTAATGTCTGGAACGGCAGAGGAGCAAAACATGCACCGGAAAATTCAACAGGACTAAGATTTTACACACTGGCGGTTCCATCCAATGAGGAACTTGAAAAGATATCAGACAGTCTTGAGAAGAATGGATACTGGTTTGAAAGAGACCAAGATAGACTCTATACAAAGGATCCTTCGGGCAATAGTATTGCATTGAAATCCAACAAAGAATAAAAAAAGATCCAGGTCAGACCTGGATCTTTTTTGCTTACTCCATATTGACTTCAACCGGATCTACTATACTTATATGGCCCATCAGGCTTTCAGCCTCCAGGCCGTCTACTATAAACTGAACTCTATCCACGGTACCCAGCTCTCCAAGAGACTGTACTGTTTGGCTGATAATATAGCTTTCCTGCATTGAACCTCCGTTGAGTCCATCTCTTGCAAAATTCACATATGCAGTTCCATCCATTACTTCTACCCCAAGAAGTTGAACTGTTTCAGGAAATCCCGTGCTCAGGTTTTCATCATCCTTAGGTCCTTCAATGAGTGCTCTTACTACAGCCTCCTCCAGGCACATATCCTCTCCATAGGTCAGAGTCTGTGTTTCAGTAAGCATCCACTCATACTGCTCATCACCTGTCTCTACATACTCATTGTTTGCAAAATAGAGGATCACTTCAGCAGTCTGCTCCTGAGGTTCCTCAGGTTCTTCCACAGGCTCTTCCACAGGCTCTTCGGCAACTGGCGGCTCTTGAGTCTCCTCTGGCGCCTGTGAATCTCCACAGGCTATAAGTGCGACAGCAAGCACCAATACAAATATCAATATAGTTAATTTTTTCATAGCTATCTCCTTTCGTAAGGTAAAAAGACATATTCCCTTATATTAATTCTAGCACTGATAGGGACATCTTTCAATTTACAATTTGATGACAATGGCATGGTTTGGGTATAGATATACACACAGGTGGTGATAAGGATGATTATAAAAGGGAAAAATGGAACTGCAGAGGTTTTCACTGAAAATGTTGAGGAAGGAGCAGTCCAGCAGATAGAGAGATTTCTCGACCAGGACTATATGAAAGGGAAAAAGGTCAGGATAATGCCGGATGTCCACCAGGGAATTGGCTGTGTGATAGGTCTTACAGCCCAGATGGAGGATATCGTAATACCTAATATCGTGGGTGTTGACATAGGCTGTGGGATGCTTCTTGTAAAGCTTGGCAAGAGGGAGCTTCCTCTGGAGAGGTTGGACAAGTTTATAAGGAGCAATATACCGTCTGGAACAAAAACCCACAGGGATAACATATTTCTTGATCCCGAAATTGAAAAATTAAAATGTAAAAAGCATCTTAAGAACAAGGAAAGATTTCAAAGGAGCTTGGGAACCCTAGGAGGAGGAAATCACTTTATAGAGGTTGGGAAGGATTCAAAGGAGAGACTCTACCTTACAATACATTCCGGTAGCAGAAATCTTGGCAAGCAGATAGCAGACTATTATCAGAAGCTTGCAGCCAAGGAATGCAAGGGAGCCTATCCAAAGGACCTTTGCTATTTAGAGGGCAAGGAACGGGAGGACTATCTCCATGATATGAAAATTGCACAGAATTATGCTAAAATAAACAGGGAAGGAATTGCAGAGCTTATTCTTATGGAGTTTTATAGAGCAGGACTTTCAAAATTTGAACATTTCCATACAGTACACAACTACATTGACTTCAGGGACAATATCACAAGAAAAGGTGCTATATCAGCTTATAATGACCAGGAGCTCCTTATCCCAATAAATATGAGGGACGGCTCGATTCTTGCGAAGGGCAAAGGAAATCCGGAATGGAATTTTTCTGCACCCCACGGGGCCGGAAGACTCGTGAGCAGGAAGGTTGCCAAGGACGAAGGCTCACTGAGACAATTCAGGGAGGCGATGGAAGGAATCTACTCCACATCTGTTCACGAGGGGACCCTGGACGAAAGCCCCTTTGCATACAAACCCATGGAGGAGATACTGGAAAGAATAGACGAGACAGTGGAACTTGTGGACAGAATAGTACCAATATATAATTTTAAGGCTTAGGAGGAAAGATATGAATTTGATTTTTGCGGTTGACGGAAACTGGAAGATAGGTTTCGGTGGGCAGATGCTTGCTGAAATTGAAGAGGATCTTCACAGATTCAGAAGAATAACAGAGGGAAACATTGTAGTAATGGGAAGAAAGACCCTCCAGGCGATACCGGAACAAAAGCCACTTGAGAATAGGATAAATATCCTTGTCACAAGAAACAAGGATTACAAACCGGAAGGTTTTCTTGTGGTAAATTCACTGGAGGATCTTTTCCCATTGCTAAAGGAGATCAACCCTGATAAAGAAAAGAAGGTCTTTGTGACCGGTGGAGGTACTATTGCAAGGCAGCTTCTCCTTTTCTGCAACAAGGCCTATATCACAAAGATATTCAAGGATTTCAGAGATACGGATACCTTTATTCCAAATTTGGACCTGGACAATGATTGGGAGGTAGTTTGGGAATCAGATGTACAAAGACAGGATGACATATACTACAGATATGTAAATTACGAAAGGGTCAGGTGGTAATATGGCTTTAAAGAAAGAAATTACTTTTGACGATTTTTTAAAGCTGGATATAAGGGTAGGAAAAATAATCGAAGCAAAACCATTTGAAAAGGCAAAAAAACCTTCATATAAGCTGGTTGTTGATATGGGGGAGGAAATAGGAATCAAGAATTCAAGCGCTCAGATAACTGAGCATTACACTCCTAAGGAATTGGTGGGTAAACAGGTTCTGGCTGTTGTGAACTTTCCTCCCAGGAATATTGCTGGATTTCTTTCAGAGATTCTGGTCATGGGAACATACTCAGAAGGCGGAGTTGTGTTGATAACTCCTGACAAGCCTGTTGACCCTGGAGATATATTAGGCTAGAAATCTATCTGCACCTGATTTACAGGTGCTTAAATTTTTTTGCCAAAATATGAACCTTTTGGCTCTCCAAATACTCTTAGGTATGAAATAAGGTGAAACGGTGGAATTGAAATATCTTGTGAAGAAGGCGAAAAAAGGGGAAAAGGAAGCCCTGCTTAAGCTAATTCTTCAGGAAAAGGACAACTATTACAGGCTGGCATATGTATATATGAAGAATCAGCAGGATGGAGTTATGCTTGATGGGAACGGAATGGTTTTGTTCTATACCATTGAGGATACAACAAAATCAAGTGATATAGACAAAGTTCATGTTAGAGTTTTACCTAAGGCACCTTTTATGAATGGAGATTCAAGCGGAGCCGGTGAAATAATTGAGGAAGAGCATATTCAGAAATGGGTATTTACAACTGATGAAGCACCGCTATTCTTTGTTAGGACCGTTACTCTGGAACTCAGTTATGTAAAGGACGATGGAAACTGGGAATAAGCACAGATATGAAGGGGACAAGATTTGATGTAAGGTATGATGCAGTTCCAAAGGATACCAAGGAGCTAAGACTTGTCCTCCATTCTGTAAGTGTTCATGAAAGGCTGGACAGGGAGCTTGAAATATCCCAAGGAGATACTTTGGAGATACATGGAAATGATATTATCATAGAATCAATTGAAAAAAAGGATGGTAGGGCATATATTACCATATCAACTGATGAGGGAACAAGGATTCCAGGAATGAAGCTTCTAGCAGACGGAAAATATTACGAGCTTCTTGAAACTTCCGAGAGCACCTACGAAAAGAAGCAGGATGAGGCTGTTCTTGACACCAGAACTCTGGAGTTTGAAGGAACTGGAGAGGATATGAAGCTTTCTGTAAGTGACATCAGGTACACAAAGAGCTACGGATTGACTGTATATGTAGAAGCAATAGAATAAAACAAGGACCGGCAAATGCCAGTAGAATTGTTATAATCCCCATGTTTATATTAAAGGTGGCAATAAATATTCCCCAGAAGATTTTCCTGTTGGGTACCATCATTGAAAAACACCCTTGCAGTCTTTACAACCGCGCCATCTATTTCATTTACAACTGGCAGTTCATTAATAGTGCAATAAATTGTCCTTACACTGTAGCGTCCGTAAATTTCTCCAGGAGTTTGCTGGCTAGATGATTCCCAGGAAAATGAGTTCATAAAACCCTGCTCTATAGCAGTCAATTTTATAAAGGAATACTCTGGAAATTCTACGTGATTCACCACTCGATTATCTCCAGCATTTTTATATACATCAGTCTGATTTCCTGATAGTATGTTCCGTCCTCGTGGACTCTCAGATCGTAGTAATGCTCGAAAAAACCGGCTTTTCCAGTCTCAAATGAAGCATGGCAGAAAGACTTGCCAGTGCCAATATGCCTGTCAGGATAAGTACACCCTTAAAAAGTTTGTTATTGAGATCCATTCTCGGTTACCATCTGAAGAAGACTTCTAAGGGATTTTTCAAATTCCTTGTCGCTACCCGCATTCCTCTTTTTTGCCTTTGATTTGTAGATCCCTTGGCTTCGAAGTTCCTTATGGAGATGTCTGCTTGATAGCATGGTGATAATGTTCGAATCATCTATAATCAATCCATTCTGATTTATGGGGATCGCCTGGCGCGACAGGCACATTGCCGCAAGGCCGTTATCCTGGGTAACCACTATGTCTCCCTGTGTTAGATGATTTACAATATAATAATCAGCACTGTCAGCAGTTGTATCAACTGTTACAATTTCAGCGTAATCATCATTTAGTATGTGAGCATAGTTCTTCACAAGTGTGATGGGAATATTAAATTCCTTAGCTAATTTCACGGCAACCTGGACCACAGGGCAGCCATCTGCATCTACAAAAATTCTCATATCTATTCCTTTCCTGTCTATTTGCCAACGGGGGCCATGTAGACTACAAATTCATCCATTCCATCAACCTCAATAAGACTGTCAGCCAGCTCCTGATGGTAGTTGCCAATTGCACATGTTCCATAGCCGATGACTTCGGTAGCAAGGTAGAGATTCTGGCAGATATGTCCAGCATCAAGAAGAATTGATTTGTGAGCTGCCAGAGTGTATCTCCACTCCGTTCTGTAGGGAACAGCAGCCCAGATAAATGTAACGGAGCCATTTCCAACAAAAATCTGACCCTTTGATGCCTCGTTTACCTTATTCCTTAGATTATCTTCCTTCTTCAAAAAAACTAGCTTATGTTCAATGGGAAGATATCGGTAAATTCCTTGCTCCAATCCCTCGACATTAAATATGGCAAGGTAAGTTTCAAAAGGATGCCTGTTTCCAGCTGATGGCACCGTTCTTAGAACTGTAGTCCCGGAAATTTTTCTTACGCCCTGTGTTGACCAAAGAAGCCATGAAAGCTCCTTCTTTGTCATTTTATGATCCGGGTCATATTTTCTTCTTGTTTTTCTGGATTGGACTGCCTCAACCAACGTCATATTTGAGATATCTTTAAATTCATCCGGTGAAACAAGATCAACAATCTTTTGTCCTTCCTTAGCTGACTTTTGTATATCCGGCATAGGAACACCATTTTTCTTGTCATTATCCGAGATATCCACCTGCTCCCTGATGGTCGTCTTTAAAAAATATCTGTGCTTGCTTAGTCTTTCTCTATCCATTTGTATCCCTCCATTTAGAATATAATTTAATTATAACATATATTGTTCTATTTACGGGCTTGCAAAGCTTAAGTTGTTAAGGGATTGCAGCTTCTTTTGTAATTATAAATACAATGGGATGATTTATTGAACCTCTGATACCAGGAGGTTTTATTATGGACATATTTCCACAAAATAGTTTCCTAGGAATTGCAAATGGGTATTTACAGTATTAATAGGCATATGTTATCATAATAATACAATTGTAATGATTACAAAAAAAGATAATTACAATTAAGGAGGTGTCCATTTGACAGAACAAAGTAATTCTGGCTGTGCTAGACCGGAAATCAAGAAAAACAAACC
Organism: Bacillota bacterium; assembly: GCA_051744365.1. Classification (GTDB taxonomy): domain Bacteria; phylum Bacillota; class Clostridia; order Tissierellales; family Tissierellaceae; genus Gudongella. Next base: position 27,241 of record JBNJCX010000012.1, on the reverse strand, counting down.
GATTGAGGAAGGAACAACAGAAATTTTGGAAGTTAAAAAGGAGGAACAATCTATGGTAAAAGTTGGAAAACCAGCACCGCTTTTTGAAGCACCAGCATTTTATAAGGGAGGATTCACCAACATCAAACTTGAAGACTACAAAGGCAAATGGGTAGTACTATGCTTCTATCCAGGAGACTTTACTTTTGTCTGAGCTACTGAAGTTTCAGCAGTTGCTGAAAAATTTGATGATTTCCAGGAGCTTGGCGTAGAGGTTCTTTCAATGAGTGTTGACAGCCAGTTTGTTCACAAGGTATGGAATGACAATGAGCTTTCAAAAATGATTGGCAAGGATATTCCATTTCCTATGCTATCTGATTCAGATGGATATGTCGGAAAGATGTATGGAATTTATGATGAGGACAGCGGAGTGGAGACAAGAGGAAGATTCCTTATAGACCCAGATGGGATAATCCAAGGCTTTGAGGTACTTACACCTCCTGTTGGAAGAAATGTAATGGAGACGTTCAGACAGATTCAGGCATTCCAGTTGGTAAGAGAAACAAAGGGTGCTGAGGTCGCTCCTTCAGGATGGAAACCTGGGAAGAAGACTCTTAAGCCGGGACCAGAATTGGTAGGTAATGTATGGAAAGAGTGGAAGGTAAGTGAGGCCTTCGAAGACTAATCTAAATTTGTTGATTTATACCCAATAATGCGATATTATAATAGTGGTGTAAATTTTAATTGGGGTTGTTGATACATGAAAAAATTCGATGCGGAATTAAAGATTTTGAAGTCAAAAGGTATAAGACCATCCTATATAAGGGTGAGAATCTTGAATTATCTTCTTGATGCGAAAATTCATCCTACTGTGGATGAGATTTACGAAAAGATGGGCAAGGAAATCCTTACTCTGTCAAAAACAACAGTATACAATACATTGAAGCTTCTTGCGGAGAAGGGGCTGGCCAAGGCCATCAACATTGAGGGTAATGAGCTGAGATATGAGGCTGAACGTGGTTTCCACGGACACTTCAAATGTGAGTCATGCAATTCAATCTACGATATTGCCGTAGCGGAAATTGCCTTTATGGATAATCTTGAAGGCTATCTGATCAACGACAAACAGGTTCTTATTACAGGCCTGTGCCCAGAATGCAACAATTAAAAATGAAATGATTACAAAAAAGATACCCTTTAAGGGTATCTTTTGTTTTATCTTAAAAATCACAGGGTATACATTGTTCACGAGTGTTAATAATGAAGTTAACATTAGGAGGTTATTTAATGGACAAGGTAAAACTTGCGATAGTATATTACAGTGCCAATGGCGCCAATTACAAGATGGCCAAATGGGCTGACGAAGCAGCAAAGGAAGCTGGTGCAGAAGTAAGAGTTGCAAAGGTTCAAGAACTGATACCACAAAAGATTATAGACGGCAATCCCAGGATGAAGGAAATTGCCGAATTGACTAAGGATGTTTCCATCGCATCATCAGATGATCTTGACTGGGCTGATGCCATAATTTTCAGTGCAGGAGCAAGATTTGGGAATGTGCCTTCACAGATGAAGAATTTCTTCGATATGCAGGGAGGACTATGGGCAGAAGGTAAGCTTGCCAACAAGGTAGTTTCAGGAATGTCATCTGCACAGAATCCGAATGGTGGACAGGAAGGCGCTGTCAAGGCAATGTATTCAACATTTATGCACTGGGGGGCCATAATCGCAGCTCCAGGCTACACTGATGGATCTTCATTTGCCGCTGGTGGAAACCCATATGGTACAACAGCGACAGTTTCACAGAAAGGCGAGATACTGGATGATGTAGAAGTGGCAGTAAAGCATCAGGCAAGAAGAACTGTCAAGATAGCAGAATGGATTAAGAAAGGCAAGTAAATAAAAAAGATGATTCCAGGGCTTTAAGCCTTGGAATCATCTTTTTTATTATCATCATCATTTTTTTCTACAAATCTGTCATTGTCAGGTTTGTTTCTATTCTTCTTTTCCTTAGGGCCTTTTTCAGGGCCTCTTATAATTCTACTGATAATCTTGTACAGGATTATGGCAACAATAACTATAACCAATAGTCCTGGAAGATTGTATACCATAAAAATTACAAAATTTTCTGCAGATCTTCTGAACTGATATAGTGAATTTTCAAGAGCGTTCTGTATCCTCGTAAGGAATGTGGTCTCCTTTGTCTCAGTTGTACTTACCTTTGCTACCTCTATAAGGGATATATTGAATGTTGAATAATCGATTCGATCATCAAGGTTTACAAGTGTAGCCTTCAGGTTTTCCTTTTCGTATATGACTTCACTCAGTTGATCTTCAAGCTTGATTATATCCTCAATTGCCTCAGCTCTTTCCAGAAGTGAAAGAAGCCTTTCTTCCTTGATTTCCAGCACATTCAACCTAGATTCCGTGTCGGTATAGTACCTTGTGACATCCTCCTTGGAAGTGCTTTCATGGGTCAGGTTTCCAATCTGTGGTACCAGCCCTTTAAACTGGTTTACCTTATCCCGGGGGATACGGATAGAAAAGTCCCCTCGCTGATACATCTGGGAGTCATAGTAGCTGGAGTAGTATACATTGGAGCTTGAAAGATAACCTTCACTCTCCTCTATAAGGGAGTATAGTTTTTCCAGCGACTGGTCAAATGTGGTTGTCTCGAAGGTCATGCTTATGGTAGTAATGATCTTGTCCGGTTCAATGGAATAATCCATCCCAGGTGTTCCAAGGCCATTATCTCTTTCAGCTTCACCAAATTCTTCTGAGGCAGGGGCTTCAGCTGGTGTTTCAGTTGGATAAGGAGCTGCTCCGTCGGTGGAAGACTCTTCTTTTGCAATCATGGAGCCACAGCCTGCGAGCAAGGACAGGGCCATAAGAATTCCAAGAATCAAAGCCGTGTATCGTATGCCTTTTCTCATTTCTATCATCTCCTTTGGATTATTATACATCAGGCAATACGCCAAGGTAATACAATCCGGTTACAAAACTGTTAAAAAACACCTACAAAATTCCACCAGGGAAGGTAGAATGCAAAGATTGATATCAACAACAGGATTGTCAGTAGGAGACCTGTTTTAATAACAGTACTCTGATCAAAGAATCCATACCCTTCACCAATAACAAGATGGACACTGTGGAAGGGAAGAATAAAGTGAAGCGCCAGTGTAACAAAAACAATCATTGCCACAAGCTCCAGAGGCATGGCACCTGCAGTCAGGAGAGCCATACCAGGTAGTACCACTGACATTGTGGTTACTATGCTTCCAAGAATCATATGAATGATAATTGAGGCTGCTATTACAGAAAGGACCATAAGTACGGAAAAATCCTGGGGGAATAGGGGTTCAAGATGTCCAAACAATACACCGGCAGTACCACTACCGGACATTACAGGACCTATTGAGAAGGTAGCAGTAAGGAATATAAGCAGCGACCACTGAATGCATTTAAGATCTCCAACTTCGAGTATTCTTCCTATATACATAAGTATGACGCCCATCAGGATTACAATGGCTCCAGGCAATGGATGCATGCCTTCCAAAGCCCAGAGTATCAGAGGAAGAACAATCAGAAGCAGGTTTGTTTTATCAGCTTTGTCAAGGTTTATGGATGGCTTGCCCTTTTGAGACCATATGAAGTCTCCAAAGGTTTTTTTGTTTACGAGCGAGTAGATTGTCATTGTCAGAAGAAGATATAGAATCCCTGGAGGTAGAAAATATTTAGTCCACTGCAGCTCGCTTAAGGTTATTCCGGACATGTTGATGAGAGCCGGGTTCATTATAATGTCCCCTTTTAGAAAAAAAGTATTAGTAAATATTGCAATCAGAATAACAGCCAGCAGCATTGGGAATTTTGATTTTTCAGGAACGCTGCTTCCCTCCAGGTATTCCCTGAAAATTGTAGCTAGGAGGATCAGTCTTATGAAGGGCTGTGGTATCAAAAAAATCATAATCAGTGCCATTGCCCAGACTGTAAGGAAGAGTTTTGGAAGGGACGTGGCAAAGTATCCTATGTATGGTTTTAGTATCTTGTCTATCAATTTGCTTTTTACAATGCCCTCAGAGAATAGGAAGGACAGGACTATAAGGATAAAGTTATCAGAAAGAGGGAATGTGAGTACTCTTTCTGTGGGAGTATCGCCGAACAATAAAAAAACAAACAACATGAACAGGGATGCATATGTCCTGTCTATTGCCTTGTTGATCCATAGAGTCAGGGTAAGCACTAAAACCGCCAGCACCACGGATTGTTGGCCTGAAAGGGTCAGCGGTCTGGATAGAATAATTAAAATTGGAACTGGAAGGCTGAATAGTATATTTCTTGCTGTTATATTCATATTATCACCATCTATAACGTGTATTTTGGGAATTTACTCATAAGTCAATAATAGCATAAAATTTGTCAATTGACTCGACAACTGCTGAAGATAAACCTATAATTAGATAGAGCAAATAGAAAAGGAGAAAGATATGACGAAAATGATCAAGACAAACAAGGGCAGGCAGGTTGTTATAGCAGCAGCCCTTATAAACTTTATGACAGGTATGATGTATGCCTGGAGTATAATAAGCAAGGCACTTGTGGAGAGCCATGGGTGGAGCAGCAAGGAGGCATCCCTTCCATATACTGTATTTACAGTTGCATTCCCATTGGCCATGGTTGTGTTCGGCAAATTTCAGGATGCAAAGGGTCCAAGAATATCAGGGCTTCTGGGAAGTATACTTGTGGGATCCGGATTTATTCTTTCAGGACTGATGCTGAACCCCTTGATTATGCTGCTTACTATCGGAGTAATGGCTGGAGCAGGGGTCGGAATAATAACAATATCAACAGCTCCCCCAGCGATAAAATGGTTTCATCCAAGCATGAAGGGGAAGATCACTGGTATAGTGGTTGCAGGAGTAGGGCTTTCAGCAGTTCTGTACTCCCCATTGGGAGCATTTCTTGTAGGTGCTGTCGGGGTAGCAAGAACCCTTGTATATATCGGAATACTAGTTCTGTCAACTACGCTGTTTCTTGCATGGAGACTTGAAAACCCTCCTGAGGGGTATGATTTTGATGGGTTCAAGGCAAAGCCAGATTATATCTACTCAAGGGATATTGAATGGCGTGAAATGCTAAGGACAAGTGAATTCTACAAGCTATGGTTGATGCTTGGCCTTTCATCCTCTGCAGGACTAATGGTAATCTCGCATATATCCAGCATAGCTAAGATACAGGCAGGCTGGCAGGCGGGTTTTGTCCTTGTTATGGTAATTTCAGTATTCAACAGCTCAGGAAGGATAATCGGGGGAGTTCTGTCTGACCGAATGGGAAGAATAAATACCATGAGAGTTCTTTTTCTGATTCAGGCTTCAAATATGATACTCTTCAGGAATGCAAATGCCATACCTGTGATGCTTGTGGCCGCAGCTGTTGCAGGACTTTGCTACGGTGCGGGTTTTTCTGTATTCCCCGCAGCAGTAGGGGATTATTATGGAACTAAGCACTTTGGATTCAACTATGGACTGCTGTTTTCCGGGTGGGGTCTTGGAGGGATAATTGGGCCCATGACAGGTGCAGCAATCTACGACTCAACAGGAGCTTATGGACCTGCCTTTCTGGTGAGTTTTGGACTTTTGATAGTTTCATTCTTGATAACATTGACCTTTAAGAAGTATGTACCTGGCCAGTAAGATGTTTTATACATGCAAAAATCCCGGTTTCCCGGGATTTTTTCAATTAAGCAGGTAAAACAAGGCGCTAGGGTAAAACAGGTGCAGCATGAGCAGCAGGAACGACAACAAGGCCATCCTTTTATGCCAGACAAAGAGGGTTCTTTTTTTTAGTTTATAGAAGCTTCCTCCAAGTACTGCTGTCATGAAAACGGAAAGATATAAGAGACTTCCGGTGTGGAGCCTTAATCCCCCCAAAGCCATATAACCATGGATGAGGGCCAATACCGCAATTGCAACACCAAAAGGCTTGTGGAGTCTTCTGAGAAATTTAATAGTATCTCTGAAGCCTTTGCTTTTTGTTTTGAAGAAATGCCGGTTAAGGAAGTTCAGCACATAGGGGGAAAGAATCACTCCCAGAATTGCTACATTAAGCCATCCCAATACTGAATACATACAACACCCCCAAGCTGATTATTCTTTAAGTGTCCCTACAACTGGCATCCGCTCAAGAACTGAAACCCCATGTGGAGATACCTCTTTGATTTCCTCGGTCAGATCCTGTCCTGCCTGGTATCCATTGTGGGCACCTGCATCCCACATATCGGAGCCTGTTACATCATAGACTACTCCGTCCACTGCTACATATGCATCCATACCATCCATGCCGTCATATTCTGCAAGCTCCTCCAAAGTAAAGACTCTGTCTCCCTCTTCGGGGGGCTCCTTTGAACCATTTCCTGATGAGCATCCTGCCAGAACCATTGAGGCAATAACAAGGACCATCAATATACCTAAATACTTCTTTTTCATAAAAATCACTCCTTTTCTTATCCCAAGAGTTATTGATAATATTACCCAAATTTCATGTAATCCCAACAAAAATAATAGGTATCAAGCGGAAAGTTCAAATATGGCAATTATAGGCGCTATTTGTTGCTTTTTGATCAATTACCTTGCTAAAGCTTCAGTTATTGTAGATTTTATTGTAAAATAATATAATGGGATATTATTTTTGGGTATTAAAGTATTAGCAGGATAATAAGAGCTGATCAAGAGGAGGTGGCTTAATGAGCTCCAATGTAAAATTTGTCAAGACTCATGACTTGGACCTTAATAAAATAAATGTGAGAAGAGCCCGCAAAGGTGATGAAGAAGGGGTCTATAGGATTGCCTGCAGTGTAACTGAAAAGGAAAGGGATTCCTACCAGGGATTTCTAATAGATGATTATCCTAAAGATCCGGAATATTACATAGAAATGTTCAGGGATAGAATAAGGAATCTAAGGTACTTCTATGTTGCTGAGCTGAATGATATTATAATCGGGTTCTCACTGGCATACAAGAAGGATATGTGGCTTAAGTACAACCCGAAATGGATATATGATATCCACTGGCATCCAACCTTTGACCAGTCGCTTCTGGAGGACTTTGTGCTTACAGACAAGACTGCCATAGAGGCTGAATATACAGGAGAGGGAATAGGAAGTAAAATTTACAGAAGACTTATCGAAGATATGCAGAAAAACAAAATCCACTATATATTTGCAGAGACCGTAGTTAATCCGCTGCCTAACTTCGCATCCCTGGCATTCAGACAAAAACAGAATTACATAATGGCAGGTTTCAGGTATGAGGAACATAAGGGAGTCATCTATTCCGATATGGTATTCTACAAGAAAATTTAATTTAGAGATTAGGGCCTGACAAATTGTCAGACCCTAATTAATTCCTCAATATCCATACCTGGAACACCATCCAGAAATTTTTCGCCGTGTCCGATCATAATTGTAGGTATTCCCACACTGCCTTTCTTTTTTATGGGGTCAAAGTAAGGTGATTTGTCCCTAAAGGCAAGGAAAATCTTAAGACTTCTCATACTGTCCGTAATATCGATATACTGGAATTCAACTCCGCTTTCCAAGAGAAACTCTCTTAGTGGTTCGCACTCAGGTCAAAGTGGGCTTCCGAATACTGTGATTCTTTTCATGGACATACCTCCTCAAACTGGCTATATTATAACATAAATTTGATCTATTTAGAAATTGACATATGCCATATATGGGCGTAATATTAAAGTATAGACAGTAATGAGCTAAAGTAGAAGGAGGGAAATCGAAATGACTTATAGTCCAAGTTTAGGAAGTACGGTGACCAATACCAGAATGAGGACTCCTGAAAATCTATCGCCTTTTTCAGGAATGTGTTCCGTTTGTACTGCGAACTGTACAGGGATGTGTGAAATAGGGCTATCGGCCCTTAGGGGAAAGGAAGCCACATATCCATACCAGACCGACAGAAACCAATTTGCTTCAGAGAAGGATTATCCAGTCGATTATTCACACCTTAATATCAATGGAAGGGTATTTGGAGCATGGGGATGTGATGAGGATCCATATCAGGCCACATATCCCAAAGCATGCATGGAAGCGTCGGTTGGGATTGAGAATCCTGTGAAGCTCAAAATGCCTGTGATTCTTCCAGCAATGGCAAAGCTGAACTGGAGGGATTACTATGCCGGTGCGGCAATGGCTGGAGTTCTTGTGGTTATTGGTGAGGATGTGGTAATGAAGGATCCGGAATTGGAGCTAGAGGATGGCAAGGTAAAGAAAGCGCCCCTAATTGGTGAGATGCTGGATGCCTTCAGAAAGTATAACAGAGGATATGGGGATATTGTCCTGCAAGGAAATTACGATGACGAGTATCTGGGAGTACTTGACTATGCAATCAAGGAGCAGGGTGCAACATCGGTGGAGTTGAAATTTGCTCAGGCTGCAAAGGGAATCCAGGGATTGGGTCTTGTAAAAAGCCTTGAAGAGGCACTGAAGTTGAAGAAGAGAGGGTACATCGTCCATCCGGATCCAGAGGATGAAGAAGTCGCTGAGAAATATAAAGTAGGAGTAGGTCCAACATTTGAGAAGGTAGGTAAGCTTCCAATATGGAATGAAGAGCATCTGATCAGCAGAGTCAAGGAACTGAAATCCATGGGAGCCAAGAGAGTGTTTTTCAAGACAGGCCCATTTGAGCCTGCAGACCTGGCCAAAATACTCGTTATTGCGTCAAAGGCTGGAGTAGACCTTGTGACTTTTGACGGAGCTGGAGGAGGTTCAGGAAACAGCCCTGTTAAGATGATGAATGAGTGGGGAATTCCTACGATTGCGCTGGAGAGTATTATATTTTCAATACTTAAGGAAATGGACAACAAGGGATACAAGCTTCCACAGGTTGCAATAACAGGTGGAATAGCCATGGAGGACCAGGTATTCAAGGCCCTGGCACTTGGAGCTCCATATATCAATATGGTTGGTATCGGAAGAGCTGCCATGACTGCAGCCATGGTAGGAAAAACCGTAGGAGATCTTATTGAAAAGGGCAACGTTCCCAAGGATTTCCAGAGATTCGGAGAAACTAAGGAAGAGCTGTTTGAAGGATTCAAGGAGCTGAGATTGTATTATGATGATGCCGATACATTCTCTACAGGTGCAGTGGGACTTTATTCCTATCTTGGAAGGGTTAAGGCAGGAGTTCAGCAGCTTATGGCACTGAACAGAAAGTTTGATCTTGAGAGTATAACCCGTGAAGATGTTGTACCTCTAACATCTGAGGCGAAGAGGGTAACAGGTCTTAAGGATTACAATGACCTGCTAGAGGAAGGATTGAAGCTGTTGTAACTGTGTGATAATTATAACTTAGTTATTGACATATAACCATAAAATGCTATACTTTAGTTATAAGTACCATGGTATTATAAAGCCATGGTAAAAAGTTAATTTATTAACAAACAATACTAAGGGGGAGTTTTTATGGGAATTAAGACAAAATTTTTAAGCATGCTGTTGGTGCTGTTGATGTCACTATCAGTACTTACTGCATGTGCACCGGCAGAGGAGCCAGCAGAAGAACCAGCACCAGCAGAGGAACCGGCAGAGGAACCGGCAGAGGAGCCAGCAGAAGAACCAGCAGAAGAACCTGCATTGGATCCAGACGAAGTACTTAAGGAAGCAGCACTTGAACTACTTAACAATATTCCGGACAATAACTTTATAATGCCATCAGACGAAGCATTGACATTGTTTGAAGAGAATCCGGGAGCAGTTTTCTGGGTTGATCTAAGATCATCTGATGATTATGCTGCAGGGCATATAGCAGGAGCGGTAAATATTCCTTACGGAGAAATGGGGGACCATTGGGACGTTCTTCCTACAAACAGACAGGTTATATTCCAATGCTATTCAGGGCAGACTTCAGCTCAGGTAACTTCAGTTGCTCAAATGCTTGGATTCAATGCCGTTTCATTCAGAGGTGGAATGGACTTCGGATGGGAACCCCTTGAGTTAGGTGAGGATACCCTTGAGATGGAAGCCAATGAATTGCCGGAAGCAACAGCACCAGAGCTTGATGAAAGAGAGCAGATTATCTGGGATGCAGCTGTGGATTATTTTTCTTCAGATAACTATGTAATCGCACCAGCTGACCTTCTTGCAATTGTGGAAGAGAATCCAGATGCAATAACTGTTCTTGATATAAGACAGCCTGATGCTTATGAAGAAGGATGTATTCAAGGAGCTATCCACATTCCATTTAAGGAAGTTGGAGCAAATATCGACCAGATTCCTATGAACAGACCAGTATATGTAACCTGCTACACAGGCCAGACAGCTGGAATCACAATAGGGGCAATGAGAATGATGGGATACAATGCAATAAGCCTTAGCAGAGGAATGACAGGCTGGGATGAAGCTGAACTTCCTAAAGAAACAGAATAAGCACACTTGAAAGATCTTCTTAACAGGGGGTGAGATTTATGTCAAAGCCCAATATTTTCAAGAGCTGGATGTCAAGCCTCGCAATAGTAGCGGTAATTGCGATTGTCGCCATAGGAATATATCAATTTGGTATTAAACCTGGGCTGCCGGAGGAGGAGTATACTCCTGTAGGCGGAGGAGAGGATGCGCCATTTGAATTCCCGTCAGTTGACAGTGCAAGCTGTGTGGCATGTCATACCAGCGAAGCTGTAATCGCCGCATCCACATGGGTCGAGGAACAGCCTGTTGCAGAAGACACCGGAGGTTGAGGCGCCCCGGGGCCGCAGCTGGAAGCTGTGGAGATGTTTTTGGTATCACAGGAATTTGTTGACTCAACTCATGGAGGCCTTGGCTGCATAGCATGCCACGGTGGAGAAAATGAAGCTGACAAGGCAGTTGCCCACGAAGGGATGGAGCCTTATCCATCAAGGGATTTTGAGGCTAACTGCGCAGCTTGTCATGGAAACGTAACTGATGTATACGCAACATCCATTCACTACAATCTCTATGGAATGGAAAATGGATTGACGGAATTCACAGATGTGACTTCTTTGTCAGAATCACCTCATCATGAGGAAACATTTGACCAGGATTGCTTTAAGTGTCATGCGACCTGTGGAGACTGTCACGTAAGCAGGGCCAAGAATTTTTCAAATGGTCTTGTAGATCAGCACACATTCCTAAGTACTCCTTCAATGGAGGAGAACTGCTATGCTTGCCATAATGCAAGAAATGCAGGAGAATACATGGGAATGGTGGGTTTCGGAGGAGATGTACACTTTGAAGCGGGTTTGACCTGTATGGATTGCCACCCGGTTGATAACTTCCATGGAACAGGTGAAGAGACCTACGATATGTGGGAGGAAAATCTTCCTGCATGCACTGATTGCCATGAGGACAAGGACCCGGAAGTGGCGACGGATGTAGAGCACAAGGTCCATGGGGATTCGTTGTCATGCCAGGTATGTCATGCCCAGGCAAATAACAACTGCTTTGAGTGTCACTTGGACCCAAATGCAGATGGAACCGCACTACAAAGTTCTTCAGAAAGCAAGATTATGTTCAGGGTAGGTTTAAATCCAGACCCGACAGAGGAAAGACCTTACAAATACGTAGCATTACGACATGTACCGGCGCAGGAGGCAATGCTAGATGTAGTTGGAGAGAATATGATGCCTAACTACGATGAGAAGACAAACTGGAAGTATTCACCTTCACATAATATCCAGGCAAGTACATTCCAGAACGAAAGCTGTGAATCATGTCACGAAAACGAAAAAATCTGGTTGAGCGAAGAAGACTTCAGAGAGACAGATAGCGAAGCAAACTTCAGACTCATACCACCAATGCCACCGTCATTGGATTATTAATAAACAGACAGGGGGAGCTTGCTCCCCTTTTTTGCTTAATTAAATCACAGGGAGGTAGATGACAATAGATAAATTCATCCGTCGATTGACCAGTCTTGGACTGGCTATTGTTTTATTCATCTTGATAGCGGCATACTCGATCATAGGAACCGTTCTACCTCAGGGGTTACAAAGGGAATTCTACATAGAAGGCTATCCATCATTGGGAAACTTAATTACAACACTTCAGTTTGACCAGGTATACAGTTCATGGGTATTCAGGATACTTCTTTCCCTGTTTATAATCAACCTGGCCGGATGTACAATCAGGATACTCCCGGGACAGCTGAGGAGAATGAACAAGGATTATTTCCCCAAACCAAAAGTGGATGGGGAAAATTTGTATGCAGAGAATATGGACCTTCAGAAATTCAGGGGAATTCTGGAGAAAAAAAAGTACAAAATCCTTCAGGAAGAAAATGGATTTATGGCTACAAGGCATAAAATAGGAAATATTGGTTCATCAGTTACCCATCTTGGGATAATCGTCATTATGCTGGGAAGCTTTGTGGGGAATATATTTGCCCAGGAGGGTTTTTTCAACATGCTTCCGGGAGATATCAAGAGCTTTCCCGAATATGGATTTTCAATTAGACTTGATGACTTCAGGCTTGGTTTTAGGGAAAATGGAACCGTGGAGCAATACTACAGCGATGTAACGGTTCTAAGGCCCGATGGAGAGGATGAAAGCGACACACTTTGGGTAAACAACCCACTGAATGTGGACAAGGTCGACTTTTACCAAACCACCTACGGCTGGGCTAGCAACCTGGAAATAACAGGAACTGAAGGAGAATCACAAACAGCGCTTTTAAGAAATGGCGAGTCCTACTTCTACCAGCCTGGTCATTTGACAGTATACCTATATGGCTACTTCCCAAATATGACTATCACTGCTCAGGGAGAGCCAATAACCATGACGGAACAGGAATTGAATCCATATTATGCAGTTATATTATACGAATTTGGAAATCATGTGGCATCTGAAATTCTGGAGCCGGGGCAGAAATTCCAATACAAGGATTATGAATTGTATTTCCAGGACTCAACATTATATACAGGAATTACATTCAGAAAGGATTTCGGCTATATTTTTGTGGTCATAGGAAGCTTCCTGCTGACTATGGGACTGTTATTCTCCTTCTATCTGTATCCAAAGCATATTCTGGTGGAGAGAGAGAGCATCAGGACCATAACCAGACAGAACACGTGGGGCTTCGATTATCAGGTTAAGCAGATGGTTGAAAAATCAGCGGACAAGGAGGAATGACCATGAATCTTGTATATTTGGAGGAATTGATGTTCACGCTGGCTTTTATAGGGTACACTCTTTCAGCGATTCTATTTTTCGTTTTTGTGGCCATGAAAAATGAAAAAGTTGGCAAAATGGCCATTGGACTAACCATGACAGGCTTTGCAATACATACTCTGGCAATAATACTTAGGGTTATGGAGTCCGGAAGGCTGCCTTTTACAAATCAGTTCGAGTTTGCCACAAGCTTTGCATGGGGAATAGTACTCTGCTACCTTGTGCTTCACTTTGCATATAAATTCACTGGTGTGGGAGCATTTGTAATGCCCATAGCCTTCCTTGTAATGGGTTACGCATCAATGCTGCCTAAGACTATAAAGCCATTGATGCCGGCACTTCAGAGCGGTTGGCTGTATCTTCACGTAGGGACTGCAGTTGTAAGCTATGGTGCCTTTGCAGTGGCAGCGGGGCTAGCTGCAATGTATCTCATAGGTGAGAAGCAAAAGAATACAGGAGATGGGAAAACAGTACTTCCAAATTCAGAGGTTTGCGACTATCTGAGCTACAGGGTTATCGCCTTCGGATATCTTATGCTGACACTTGTAATAATAACAGGTGCCATATGGGCAAAATACGCTTGGTCCAGATATTGGGCATGGGATCCAAAGGAAACATGGTCCCTGATTACCTGGCTAATATATTCAGTATATATACATCTCAGGTTCAACAGGGGATGGAAGGGAAAATCAGCTGCCTGGTTTGCAGTTATAGGGTTTATCAGTGTAATATTCACCTTTATTGGCGTAAATAATATATTGCCGAGTATTCATAGCTACAGGTAGAAACAAGGACAGTTTCTGGGAATATGCCAAAGGGCTGCCCTTGTGTATATTAATAAATTTATCAGATTCATACTTACCCTCTCAGGGTAAATATAATTAGAGGTGATTATTGTGGATAAATTTACAAAAAAAAGGATAAAGAAACCTGGAGAATTGGTTGAGGGTATTAAATCCGGAGACTTCTCCCTGATCAAGAGAGAGCTAAGCGTTAAGAAAAGCAAAAAGACAGCAAAGATGCTTTCAAAGGATGGCAAGAAGATTAAAGAAAAGCTGGATCAGCTGAAGCAAATTCATCATCGTTTGACTGATAAGGACAGCCAGGAGAAAAAAAACTTTATTAAGAGAAAAATGCCAGGGAAAAAATAATCAAAGGATCAACTTGATTGATCCTTTGATTTTATGAAAGAAAATCTAGTTTTTCCTAGTGAAAGCGTCATAGACGATTTTAAAGAGGTGGGTTGAGATGAAGGTTTCCAGGATAAGTATCAGGACAGAAAAGAAGACGACAATAAGACTTCAGAGAGCAGTCCTCCTTAAAGACAGAGGAATCAAAGGGGACAAGAATGCAAGGGGGGGAGAAAGGCAGCTTTCAATACTTCCACTCCATGTAAGGGAAGATATGGACAGTGGCCAGATAACGGGGCTGTGCATTCCCAGGTTTACTGAAAACATTACCTATACAGGGGACCAAATTTTCGAGGAAGGTGAAATATATAAACTCGGAGAGGCCATAGTCAAGATTAGCAGCACCAGGAAGAAATGCTTTCCGGAATGCATCAACATTATCAAGAATAAGCCTTGTACTTTAGTGAAATCCGTCAGTTATGCAAAAATAATTTTTGGCGGACATCTAAGTATAAATGATGGGATTCAAACATTTAGAGGTCTAAAAGGCAGTTTGTAGTTATAGGAATAATGCGAATTAATTGATAATTTTATCTCATATTATTGATTTATCAGAATAATTATTATAGAATTAGTTAGCATAGTCGTGGTTTTATGAATTGTTGAATATATATTTAGGGGGTGAATCGATGGCAACAGATGCCATACTGGCGATAAAAAAAGCAGAGGAACAAGCCAGGGAAATTCTAGAGGAAGCCAACATAAAAGTCAAAAAAACTACTGAAGAATCATCCCAGAAGGCAGAAGAAGAGTTTAAAAAGATTCTTGAAGATGCATACTCTGAAGCTGACAGACTTAAAAAGGCTGCAGTTGAGGAAGGAGAGGCCATAGCAAAACCAATTCTTGAGAAAGGCAAGGCTGAGGCTGACAAATTAAGGGAAATGGAGGCTAAGAAGCTGGAAAGAGTATCCAATACAATAGTTGAGAGGATCGTGAATAAAAATGGCAATAGTTAAGATGAGTGAATTCAGCTTATTTGCCTTCGATTCAGACAAGGAAGATCTTCTACATGAGCTTCAGAAATTTGAGTACGTCCATTTCACAAATCTTGGCGTAGACGAGACCCTTTCGGAACTTGGGTTGAGAAATATCAGGGAACCGGAGAATCTGATGAAAATTGATGATGATATAAGCAAGGTGTCACATACCATCAATATTTTATCAAGGTTTCGCACCAAACCAACTGGTATCAAGGCCATGAAGGAAGGTGTAAAAACCTATACCTTTCAGGAACTGGAGGATCAGGCCTTATCCATTGACTATAAACCGATACTTGAAAAGGTTGAGAGTCTTTGGAAAACGAGGGATTCCATAAAGCAGGAAAAGGAAAAGGCAAAAGCTACATTGGCGGGACTCAATCCATGGAAGTCATTGGACATTCCTTTGGCAGATATTAGAGCAATAAGCATGGCGGAGATTTTCACAGGGACTGTACCTAAGAAGCTAAAAGAAAGACTTGCTGAGGAAATGACGGGGTTCCAGAATACGTATTACGAAGTTGTGGAAGAGGACAAGGATAACCTCTATGTAGTGGCCATATCCTATGGCGAAGAGGTTGAGAAGGCAAAGGAAAGTCTTAGAAATGCTAGCTTTTCAAAGGTAATGATTCAGGGAGAGGACAAACCTGCCCTGGAGATGGAAAAGACGGATGAAAAGATCAAGGAACTGGACTCAAAAATGAAAGAGGTTGAAAACAGCATCAGAGAAATGACATCAGAGATGCCCGGGCTGGAGGTTGTATACGACTATCTTAGCAACAAAAAGCTCCGGACAGCTGCCGCTGAGAACTTCCTTTCTACAGATAACGTCGATGTAATCAGGGGTTACATACCCACTGACAAGGCTGATGAATTTGATAAGAATGTCCAGGATAGACTCAATAATATCTACTATATGGAAATGAAAGAAGCGGAAAGGGAAAGCAAGGAGATCCCAATTCTGCTTACGAATTCTAAATTTGCAAAGGCGTTTGAATCCCTTACAGGGATGTATTCAATGCCTAGATACAATGAAGTTGACCCGACGCCACTACTGGCACCATTCTACCTGGCTTTCTTTGGTATGATGGCTGCTGATGTGGGCTACGGGCTTATAATGCTTATTGGAACCTTGTATGTTCTCAAAAAGTTCAATTTGAAAGAGAACACAAGGATTTTCGCAAAATTTTTCTATTACTTGAGTTTTTCAGTAATAATATGGGGATTTTTATATGGTTCCCTATTCGGAGATTTAATACCTCTTCCCGGGCTGTTCGAGCCTGCGAAGGATTATAACACTCTTCTTATATTATCCATAATATTTGGACTTATCCACATATACTTTGCACTTGCCATAAAAGCATATGTACTTGTGCAAAATGGGAAAATCAAAGATGCACTGTTTGATGTAGGTCTTTGGTATCTTGCACTGACTGGAGCAATCGTGTACCTTCTGAATATTGTAATGATCCTTCCTGAATTAGTAAAGACTATCAGCTTTGTAGTTATGATAGCCGGAATGGTAGGAATTGTCGTTACAGGAGGTAGAGATGCGGAAAGTATGGTTGGCAAGGTAGGAGGAGGAATCTACTCCCTATATGGAATATCAGGATATGTAGGTGACATTGTATCGTATTCAAGGCTTATGGCTCTGGGATTAGCAGGAGGATTTATAGCCGGTGCGGTCAATATGATGGCAGGAATGGTTGCTGGAAGTGGAGTGTTTGGTTTTATCGGAGCCATAGTAATATTCATTATCGGTCAGACCTTCAATTTAGGACTTTCCCTTCTTGGAGCATATGTACATGCCATACGACTTATATTTGTTGAATTCTTCGGTAAATTCTACGAAGGCGGAGGAAAGAGGTTCAATGAGTTTAGAAGCAAACCAAAATATATCAATCTAAAATAGGTTAGGAGGAAGTGTAAATGATATTTACTGAATTTATTGTTTCATCTGGTGGGGTATTTTTCGGAGGACTAGGTATAGCGTTAGCAGTATTCCTTTCAGGTATCGGTTCAGCTATTGGAATTGGAATTGTAGGACAGGCAGCAAGTGGTCTAATAATTGAGGAGCCTGAAAAGTTTGGTCGTTCATTGGTGTTACAGTTGCTTCCAGGAACACAGGGTCTTTACGGATTCGTAATTGGACTACTGGTTCTGGGACAATTGGATGCGGGTATGAGCCTTGCTCACGGCATGTATCTAATGGCTGCTTGTATGCCAATAGGATTTGTTGGATGGCAGTCAGCCATTGCACAGGGTAAAGTTGCAGCATCAGGTATCTCAATCCTTGCAAAGAACGAAGAGCATTCAACCAAGGGTATCATCTACTCGGTAATGGTTGAGACATATGCCCTGCTGGCATTTGTAATCTCACTAATTCTTGTAAACGCCGTAAGTTTCTAGAAAAAGTAAGGATGTGAAGCTATGTCAAATTTAGATAACCTTACCCAAAAGATTCTTGAGGATGCAAAAAACAAGGCCAGTGAGATAGTTCAAGAGGCTGAAAAAAAGAACAAGAGTCATCTAAATCACAGGGTAAAGGAAGCGAAAGAGAGAAAGGAAAAGCTTCTTGAGAAGGCTGCATCAGAGGCTGAAATGCAAAAGGGAAGGGTAATATCCAGTGCCGAGCTGAAGGTGCGGGACGAAAAACTCTCCGCAAAGCAAGAAGTAATGGACAAGGTCTTCCAGCTTGCAAAGGAAAAGATTTCAAATCTTGACAAAGAGAAATACCTTGGATTTGTGAAGTCTTCTCTAAAAGAGATAGATACTAAAGGCAAGCCTGAACTACTTGTGAAAAAGGACAAAGCCAAGCAGCTGAAGGACCTTTCAGACAAGGTGGTGCTTGTCGAGGATGAGTCCGTTGGTTCAGGATTTGTACTTAAATACGGAGAAATAATATATAATTACACATTTGATGCCTTGGTTGATGAAATCAGGGAGGACCTTGAAGGGGAGATAGTACAGAAACTCTTTGAAGAATAGGAGTGAGTTCATGGATAGAATGGAATTTACCCAAGGGGTAACCCGTACCAGAGTCCTTGAAAAAAAGCTCCTTGATCAATTGACCATCGACAAGATGGTGGATGCAAAGGATCTTGAGGAGGTACTGAGAACCCTAGGGGATACAGAATATGCAAGTGCAGTGTCAGCTGCTGAAAAAGGCGAAGATTACGAACAGATACTTGCCTTCGAGCTTAAGAGGACCTACGATCTTATGAGGGAGATTACTCCCCGGGATGAGGTTGTCGATTTGATGGCATTGAAGTACGACTATCACAATCTGAAGGTTATGCTGAAGGAACATGTAATGAAAAGTGACCTTTCAGAGATTTATATTCCCGTGGGGACTTTGGATTTCAATAAAATAAAGACGATGTTCAAAGCAGAACAGATGAGGGATATTCAGCCTGAGTTTAAGGCAGCCATAGAAGAGATTCTAAAGGATTACGAGGAGAATGAGGATCCCCAGAGAATAGATATACTTGCTGACAGGCACTATTACAAGCACCTGTACAGAATGGCAGATAAAACTGGAATTGATCTTTTCAAGGCATATGTGAAGGATTCAATCGATTTTCTGAACGTATCAGCTGCCATAAGGCTTAAGAAGCAGGAAAAGGATCTTAGGTTCTTCAATGAGGTAATCCTCATTAACGGGAATATCGAAAGAGATGATATACTCCTTACGATGAATGAATCGATAGATGTAATGATGAATAAGTTCAGATATGCCAGAATAAGCAAGGAGCTCCTCAAGGGGCTTGCAGCCTACCAGGAAACCGGTAGATTGTCAGCATTTGAGAAAAACATGGACAACTACCTGATAAACTTGAACAAGGATTCAAAATCTGTCACATTCGGACCGGAGCCTCTGTTCTCGTATCTGGTTGCAAAGGAAATGGAATTAAAGATATTGAGGATAATAATGGTTTCTAAAATGAACAATATCTCACCGGAGGCCACAAGAGAAAGGTTGCGTGATCTTTATGTTTAAAGTGGGAGTAATAGGAGACAAGGATTCCGTGCTGGCATTCAAGGCCTTGGGAGTGGATGTTTTTACAGTAACAGATGCGGAGGAAGCAAGAAAAACTGTGGATACAATTGCCAGGAAAAATTATGGCGTTATCTTTATCACAGAGCAGATTGCCAGTTTGATACCAGATACTGTGGATAGATATGACAAAGAGATAATCCCTGCGGTTATTCTTATCCCTAGCAATCAGGGAACCCTTAATATAGGGATGGACAGGATAAACGAGAATGTTGAAAAGGCCGTAGGATCAAATATTTTATAGAAAGAGAGGGCTTATCTTGAAAGTAGGGAAAATAGTAAAAGTATCTGGACCCTTGGTAGTAGCTGAGGGGATGGATGAAGCGAATGTATATGATGTAGTACAAGTTTCCGACTTCAAGCTTGTCGGTGAGATAATAGAAATGAGAAACGACAAAGCATCAATACAGGTATACGAGGAGACTACGGGAATTGGTCCCGGGGACCCTGTATATACTACGGGGGAGCCTCTATCAGTTGAACTTGGACCTGGAATGATAGAAGCCATGTTTGATGGTATACAGAGACCCCTAAACAAGTTCAGAGAGAAATCAGGTGACTTTATGACCAGGGGAACAAAGGTCGACAATCTGGACAGGGAGAAAAAATGGGATTTCAAACCGACTGTAAAGGTTGGAGACAAAGTGGTCTCAGGGGATATCATCGGAACAGTTCAGGAAACAACCCTTATCATGCACAAGGTAATGGTGCCGCCTGGAACATCCGGAGAGGTCACAGAGATAAAGGAAGGTCCTTTCACTATTGTCGAGGACATTTGTGTACTTGATGGAGAAAAGAAGCTTCAGATGATGCAGAAGTGGCCAGTAAGAGAAGGAAGACCCTTTACAAAGAAATTGAACCCGGATGTTCCGTTGGTGACAGGACAGAGGGTAATCGATACATTCTTTCCTGTTGCAAAGGGAGGAACTGCAGCAATTCCGGGACCATTCGGCTCAGGTAAGACAGTTGTGCAGCATCAGCTGGCCAAGTGGGCCGATACAGAAATTGTTGTATATGTAGGCTGCGGAGAGCGTGGTAACGAGATGACAGATGTACTGATGGAATTCCCGGAGATAATCGACCCTAAGACCGGAGAGTCCCTGATGAAGAGGACAGTTCTTATTGCCAATACATCAAACATGCCGGTAGCTGCGAGGGAGGCTTCAATTTATACGGGAATAACAATCGCAGAGTACTTTAGGGATATGGGCTACTCAGTTGCCATAATGGCAGACTCCACATCAAGATGGGCAGAGGCTTTAAGAGAGATGTCCGGTCGTCTTGAGGAGATGCCCGGTGATGAGGGTTACCCTGCATATCTTGCATCAAGAGCTGCAGCCTTTTACGAGAGGGCAGGCAAGGTTATTTGTGAGGGATCTGACGATAGAGAGGGAGCAATCACTGTAATCGGTGCAGTATCACCTCCAGGAGGGGATATATCAGAGCCTGTATCACAGGCGACACTGAGAATTGTAAAGGTATTCTGGGGTCTTGATCATATACTTTCATACAAGAGACACTTTCCTGCAATCAACTGGCTTAACTCCTATACACTTTATCAGACAAAGATGGACCAGTGGATGGCAGCAAATATAGACCCTGATTTTGCAAAGAACAGGGCCAAATCTATGACCCTTCTCCAGGAAGAGTCTTCTCTTCAGGAGATTGTAAGACTTGTAGGCAGGGACTCCCTTTCACATGAGGACCAGTTGAAGCTTGAAGCGACAAAGTCCATGAGAGAGGACTTTTTGCAACAGAATGCATTCCATGATATTGACACATACTGTTCATTGGAGAAGCAGAACAAGATGCTTAAACTAATTCTTCAATTCTACGATCTTGGAATGAAAGCACTGAAAAAAGGTGTATACCTTAAAGACATAGAACAGATGCCGGTAAGGGAAAAAATCGCAAGAAGCAAGTATATTGAAGAAGAAGAGCTTAACAAGATAGATGAGATAGGCGTTGAGCTTAACGAGGCTATAAATAAACTTATAGAGGAGGGAGGTATCCTGGATGCGTAAAGAATACAATACTGTAAGAGAAGTCGTCGGACCGCTGATGGTAGTTGACGGCGTAGAAGGCGTAAAGTACGAAGAACTGGTCGATATAGAGCTTGGAACGGGCGAAAAAAGGCGAGGCAGAGTACTTGAGGTAGATGGCGACAAGGCCATGATTCAGCTGTTTGAAGGATCCTCCGGAATCAACCTTGGGAAAACCAGGGTTAAGTTCCTCGGAAAGCCTCTTGAGCTTGGAGTAAGCGAGGATATGATCGGTCGTATATTCGATGGTCTTGGGAGACCCAAGGATGACGGACCAAAGATTATTCCTGAGAAAAAGGTAGACATAAACGGAGTTCCAATAAATCCAGTGGCAAGGGACTATCCAGAGGAGTTTATCCAGACGGGGATTTCATGTATAGACGGACTTAATACATTGGTAAGGGGACAGAAGCTTCCCATATTTTCCGGTTCAGGTCTACCCCACGGGGAGGTAGCGGCACAGATAGCAAGACAGGCCCAGGTTCTGGGTTCAGACGAGAAATTCGCCGTTGTATTTGCTGCAATGGGCATTACATTTGAGGAAGCCCAGTTCTTTATTGAAGACTTTACAAAAACAGGTGCAATTGACAGGGCGGTTCTCTTCGTAAACCTTGCAGATGACCCTGCAATCGAAAGAATAGCAACTCCAAGGATGGCGCTGACATGTGCAGAGTACCTTGCATATGAAAAGGATATGCACGTACTTGTAATCCTTACTGATATGACCAACTACGCTGAGGCTCTTCGTGAGACATCAGCAGCCAGAAAAGAAGTGCCTGGTCGTAGAGGGTATCCAGGATATCTCTATACTGACCTTTCAACCATATATGAAAGAGCTGGTAGAATAAGGGGAAGAAAGGGTTCAATCACACAGATTCCAATTCTTACTATGCCTGAGGACGATATAACACACCCAATACCAGACCTTACAGGATACATTACCGAGGGACAGATTATACTTTCCCGTGCGCTTTACAAGAGAGGTATCGAGCCTCCGATAAATGTTGTTCCATCCCTTTCACGTCTTAAGGACAAAGGTATCGGTGATGACAAGACTAGAGAGGACCATGCGGATACTATGAACCAGATATATGCAGCATACACCTCAGGAATCGATGCAAGAGAGCTTGCTACAATCCTTGGGGAGTCGGCACTATCTGATGCAGACAAGGCATTTGCACAGTTTGCAGAAGACTTTGACAACCAGTATGTAAATCAAGGATATGATACGAACAGGAGTATTGCAGATACACTTGATTTGGGTTGGGAACTTATGAAGGTTATTCCAAGAGGGGAGCTTAAGAGAATTCGTCAAGAATTTATTGACAAATACCTTCCACTGGAAGAAGAAGGGGATGAGTAGATGGCCATTTTAAATGTTAATCCTACTCGTATGGAGCTCACCCGCCTCAAGGCGCGTCTAAAGACTGCCACCAGAGGTCATAAGCTTTTGAAGGACAAGCAGGATGAGCTGATGAGAAGGTTTATTGAACTGATCAGACAGAACAAGAAGCTTCGTACCCAGGTAGAACAGGACCTGAAGGACGCCTTTAATGAATTTCTTCTTGCCAGTGCAGTTATGTCTCCGGAGATCCTTCAGGAGGCTGTGGCCTTTCCGAAGGAAAGTATCACCGTAGACATAAAGAAAAAGAACGTCATGAGCGTTCATGTTCCTGTGATGACTTTTAAAAGGAAGCTTGAGGGAGACGAAGGAAGCATCTATCCCTATGGATTCGCCCAGACATCAGGAGAATTGGATGATGCCATTTCAAAGCTGTATGCAATAATGCCGGAGCTTTTGGAACTGGCTGAGGTTGAAAAGGCCTGTCAGCTGATGGCTGATGAAATCGAGAAGACTAGACGTAGGGTAAATGCACTGGAGTATAGGATAGTGCCTGAGCTTCAGGAAACAATCAGGTTTATCCGTATGAAGCTCGACGAGAATGAAAGAAGTACCATCACCAGAATTATGAAGGTAAAGGATATTATAAACAAGTAAGCATAAAAAAGCAGGGGCAATGGCCTCTGCTTTTTTTAGTTGACGGAAGCGAAAGATATACTAAGGCTTTTTTGCAGATGAAAAAGATCGACTTGGAGGACCTGGAAAAAGAAAGGCTGGGGAAATAACCTCAGCCTTTTTTCATACAATAAGTAAATTTATATTCCAAAAGCCCAAGTGGGAATTTGATATAACAAATTCAACTATTTCAAAAAATCTGGAAAAAGGTTTGACACATGAAATCAGTAGGTATAGTATTTAAATTAGAACGCTGTTCTAATAATTAAGAATTT
Organism: Bacillota bacterium; assembly: GCA_051744365.1. Taxonomy (GTDB): domain Bacteria; phylum Bacillota; class Clostridia; order Tissierellales; family Tissierellaceae; genus Gudongella. The sequence continues at coordinate 3,515 of JBNJCX010000012.1, read as the reverse complement.
GCTTTAAAAACTGCAGTCAAAGGAACAAATCAATTGATGTTAACAAGTTTTTAGGCAAAGAGTATTATTAGGTAACAGATTTCAAAACAAGGATTGAAGGAGGTGATAAAAATGGATATAGGAAATGAAATAGCAGCACTAAGAGAGGAACTGATCAGATTAAGAAGAGACTTTCATCAACACCCTGAACTGGGATTCCAGGAATTCAGAACCAGCAAGATAGTGGCTGATTATTTGGAAGAACTGGGTATGGATGTCCAAAGAAATGTTGCCAAGACTGGAGTTGTGGGTCTTTTGAAAGGGAAGTATCCTGGAAGGACCATTGCATTAAGAGCAGATATGGATGCTCTCCCTCTTGAAGAAGAAACTGGTTTGGATTTCAAATCAAAAACTAAAGGCATTATGCATGCTTGTGGTCATGATGGGCATACTGCGATGCTCTTGATTGCAGCTAAAATATTGGCAAGTAAAAAAGATGAGATCAAAGGAAATATAAAGTTTGTCTTTCAGCCAAATGAGGAAGATGCAGGAGCACAGATTATGATTGATGAAGGAATCCTCCAGAATCCTAAAGTTGATGCAGCAGTTGGCCTTCACCTATGGTCTATGATTGAATCTGGAAAGATTGGAATTACATCTGGCCCCTTGATGGCATCAAGTTATTATTTCAAACTGATTGTAAACGGAAAAGGAGGACATGGTGGAGCTCCGCATACTGCAGTCAGTCCAATCATGGCGGGGATTGATATGATCAAAGCCATGCAGGAGATGGTAATAAACGAGGTTGATGCTTTAAAGCCAACGATTATTACTTTTGGGAGGGTAAATGCAGGAACCTATCCAATAATAATTCCTGAAAAAATGGAGATCGAGGGCTCAATCAGATGCTTACATCCTGATACTGTACAAGTCCAGGAGAGAATGAGAGAAATAGTTGACGGCATATCAGAAGTCCATAGAACATCCTTTTCACTGGAATTTAGATGCGGAAATGAACTCCTTGACAATGATGTAGAGATGACTGAATTAGTGGCAGATCTAGCAGAAGGAATTGTTGGCAAAGCAAATATAGTGTCTTCAGGCATAAGCGTAATGCTTGGAGAAGATTTCGCGGAGTTCTCCAAAATAGTACCAAGCACATTTATGTTTGTAGGGATAGGGAATAAGGATAAAGGAACCGATTATCCGCATCATCATCCCAAGTTCAACATTGATGAGGATGTTTTGCCAATTGGGGTAGAAATTCATGTCAAGACAGCCTTGAAATATCTTAATGGTTAGTCCAGACAATTTGTAGGAGGCAACTAATAGGAGGAGGTAAATCATGGAAAGCCTAATAAGCATAGTAACAGCAATATCCAGTTGGTTATGGGGGTTGCCTATATTGTTAGTGTTAGTATTCGGTAGTGTATTTATGGCTTTTAAGCTTAAATTTTTTTACTTTAAACATTTTGGATATATTTTCAGTAGTACTTTGGGAAAAATGTTCAGCAAAGAGTCGCTGGGTGAAGGGACAATATCACCCTTGCAAGCGCTGACATCAGCTTTGGCTTGTGCTGTTGGAGCAGGAAACATAGTAGGAGTTTCTGTTGCAATATTTACAGGAGGACCGGGAGCAGTATTTTGGATGTGGTTTATAGCATTGCTGGGTATGGCTTTAAAATACGCTGAAGTTGTACTGGCAATAAAATACAGAGAAAAAAATAAACTAGGGGAGTTTGTCGGAGGGCCAACCTATTACATAGCTAAAGGATTAAACATGAAATGGTTGGGAGTATTCTTCGCATTTTCTCTAATGATAGAAATAATACCCAGTACAATGGTTCAGGCGCACTCAGTATCAGCCGCAGCATTGGAAGTATTCAATATAAGCCCTGCTATTACTGGAATTGCTACGTTGCTGGTAGTAGGTACGGTTGTAATAGGTGGAATTAAGAGAATCGGATCCTTTACAGAAAAATTCGTACCTATAATGTCAGTTTTATATGTAGGTGGAGCTTTAATAATAGTTATTATGAATATTGGACAACTACCGGCAGTGGTAGCTCTTATTTTCAAATCTGCTTTTACAGGAACTGCCGCAGTTGGAGGTTTTGCAGGAGCAGCTGTTTCAGCAGCTATACGTAACGGTTTTGCAAGAGGTTTATATTCAAACGAAGCTGGTTTAGGTACAGCTCCAATTGCTCATGCGACAGCAACGACTGATCACCCTGCAAGACAAGGATTATGGGGTATTATGGAAGTATTTCTGGATACAATAGTAATATGTACAGCGACTGCATTTGCTATTCTTATGACTGGAGTTTGGCAATCACCAAGTATTACAGGAGTCAACATGGGTACAATGGCCACTCTTGCCTTTACAGAATCCTTTGGTAAAATTGGTGGCTCAATTGTGACTATTTCATTACTGTTATTTGTTATCTCCACATTGATAGTATTGATATACTATGGAGAAAAACAAGCCGAATACCTGTTTGGCCTAAAATTTTCCAAAGTAATGAAATATATATACGTTGCCGGTATATATATCGGAGCCATAGGTGGGGCTCAGGTCTTGTGGAATTTTCTGGATATCACATTGGCTATGATATTGGTGCCAAATATGATTGCAGTATTTCTGCTTAGAAATGAAGTTGTAGAATTGACAAATGAGTTTTTCACTTCCGAAAAATATTATCTAAAGGATATACAAGCAAAAAAATCATAAGTTGGCGATATCTTGAAATAAGGAGCTGGGTTTATTTTTGTTCAGTTCCTTATGATTATTATAAAACCTACGACAAGGATGTGATTGCATGAGACCTGCATGGGTTGAAATTGATATTAAAGCATTAAAGAACAACATTAGAAATCTTAAGAGTTGTATCGAAGAAGATGTAGAATTCATGGGTGTCATTAAAGCTGATGCTTACGGGCACGGTGTTGAAAAAGTAGCTGAAGCATTGAAGGAAGAGGGAGTTAACAGGTTTGCGGTGGTCATGGTGGAGGAGGGAATACAACTCCGAGAAAAGGGAATTCATAAGCCATTATTGATACTGGGACATACACCGTCAGAGGATTATCCGGATGTAATTGATTATAATTTAACACCAGCTGTCTACAAGTATTCCCAAGCATATGAACTGAACAAATTAGCCAAAGATAAAGAGACAACAGTAGACATACATATAAAGATAGATACTGGAATGGGGAGATTAGGATTTATGCCGGTTCTAGAAGCAATCGATGAAATAGAAAAAATAAGCGAGCTTTCAAATATAAGAATCGAAGGGATATATTCCCATCTATCTACGGCCGATCAAATAAACAACCCATATGTGTATGAACAATTGGATAAATTCAAGTTTGTCTTGGAAGAGCTTGAGAGTAGAAGAATTGAAATACCAATAAAGCACTTGGCAAACAGTGCTGCCACAATTAATTTCAAAGAAATGCATTTCAATATGGTCAGACCCGGAACTTCAATATATGGCCTTTACCCAGGACCTGAGATGAAAAAGAATCCTACCATA
>JBNJCX010000011.1:0-50884 GCA_051744365.1 Bacillota bacterium | reverse complement strand
TATTCAAAGTTCTCACAACTGTTTAGTTATCTAGGTTCATGTGCGCCCCTTGCTTGAGGCGACTTGATTAGTATACCATGTATACTAATCCTGCGTCAATATCTTTTCTGAAGTTTTTTGTCATTTCCTTGATGCTCTCCTGAAAAGAGACAACTTGTCTATAATATACTCTTACTTGTCCCGTGTCAACACAAAAACTAATAAACCGTGAAATTTGAAAGCTTTTTTCAAATCCCACGGTTTATATTCCCTGCTTCTAATCCATAAGTGTTCTTTCAACTTCTTTTCTAAGCTTCTCAAGTATTCTCTTTTCAATCCTTGAAACGGTCATCTGTGATATATCCAGATTGTTTGCTATTGTAACCTGTGTCTTCTTATTGAAGTATCTCTCCACCAGAATCTCTCTTTCAACATCATTGAGCTTTTCCATTGTCTTCATTAGAAAATCATTATTCTCAATCCTGCTGAAATACAAATCATCCTCGCCAATCAACTCCGCCAGGTTTACCTCTTTGTCGTCATTGTGTGAGTCAAAAGTAACATCCAGTGACTGGGGAGTGTAGACCTTGCTTGCCTCCATAGCCTCCAGAATATCCTCCTCTGAAGTGTTGAGATAATTAGCGATGTCTTCCACTGTTGGAACTCTTTGCAGCTCTTGACTTAGGTGGACCTTTGCATTGTTTATCTTCTTGGACAGCTCCTGAATCCTTCTTGGAACTCTGATTGTCCATCCTTTGTCTCTGAAATACTTTTTGATTTCACCGATTATGGTCGGAGTGGCAAAGCTTGAAAATTCAAAGCCTTTGTCTATATCATACCTGTCGATGGCATATATAAGTCCTATGCTTGCAACCTGATATATATCGTCATAGTCTATCCCACGGTTGGCATATTTTTTCGCCAAAATCTCAGCGATATAAAGATGTCTCTCAATCAGTACATCCCTAAGTTCCTTGTTCGGGTTATCCTTGTACTGTCTGAACATTTTCTTCAGCTCTGCCTTTTCTGAAGCATTGTTCTTTTCTTTGTCGCGTTGCTGCTTGTTTGCCATAGGACTACCATCCTTAATCTATATATTTAACCAATTTAATCTCTTTTTCCATGTAGTTGGCCTCATCCATTAATGATTCGATAATCATTTTTCCAAGAGCTGCTTCTTTGCTTTCTTCATCAGAGGTAGAAGTTTCCCATTTAAGTGATACTTCCAATTTCTCTTTGTTAATCTCAAATACGATTTCGATTGAATCGTCAGCTGATTTTCCATATGAAAGTATACAGGCTTCTCCCATAGCTACTTTAAGATCTTCAATCTCATCTATATTGTATCCTATCTTATTTCCTATTGAAGATGAAATCAATCTTATCATACTGGTATAGTCAGGTTTATTTGGAATACTTACTACAATTCTGTCATTACTCATCACCGTCACCTCTTATTACAAAAAGCTTGTCAAGCTCTGTGATATCAAATAGTTTTCTTATATTGGGCTTTATATTGTCAATGTAAACCTTAAACTCTGTCTCCTGTAGCATCTTCAGCACGCTTATCAAAACACCTAGCCCGGTACTGTCAATATATTCAAGGTGTTCCCCCTCAATCACGAGATCAGCTTTTCTGTTTTCAAAGGCATTTACAATCTCTTCCTTGAATACAGATGAGGTATAGATATCAATTTCTCCAATTGGTTTTATAATCCATTGATTATTGTCGTAATTAAAATCAACTTTTGTATTTAATGACATTCATTCTTCCCTCCATCCCGTTAGGTTATTTTGTGGGTTGTTTTCCGCATCGATATAATTTATTCTATAACATATGCGTTGCAATGTAAAGGAAAAGCCCAGTTACTAATCTTCCATATATCTTGCAACAGCAACTATCTTATCTTCCTTTGTCCTCATAAGTGTAACACCCTGAGTATTCCTTCCCATTATTGTTATATCTTTTATTGCTAATCTTATTATAGTTCCGTTCAAGGTAATCATCATTACTTCATCTTCATCACTCACAACCTTTGCAGATACTATCTGCCCCGTCTTCTCTTTTATGCTGTAAGTTATGAGGCCTTTTCCACCTCTGTTCTGTGTCTTGTACTCAGACAGTTCAGTTCTCTTTCCAAAACCTCTTTCAGAAATAACAAGAAGGTATTTGTCATCCTCTACTATCTCCATGGATACAATTGCATCGTCTTTATTGATTGTCATTGCCTTGACACCCATGGCAGTTCTGCCCATTGTCCTTACATCAGACTCATTGAACCTAATAGCCATACCACCGTGGGTAACTGTTATAAGATCCTTTTTGCCGTCTGTTAGCCTTACACTTATTAACTCATCCTCATCGTGAAGTGAAATTCCAATTATGCCATTCTTTCTTATATTAGCAAATTGATTCAACTCTGTCTTTTTGACTATTCCTTTTTTTGTTACCATTACCAGGTTGCTGTCGGGATCCTGTTTATACAGAGGTATTATGGCTGATATTTTCTCATCTGCATTTAGATTAAGGAGATTTACAATAGCAGTACCCCTTGAAGTTCTACTTCCTTCAGGTATTTCATATGCCCTGAGTGAGTATACCTTTCCTTTATTTGTAAAGAAGAGAATTGTACTGTGGGTTGAGGTTATATATAAATCCTCAACAAAATCCTCGTCCTTCTTGGAAAGAGCAATTACTCCTCTTCCCCCTCTTTTCTGGGGTCTGTAGGTTCCTTCAGGCATTCTCTTGATATAACCGAAATGCGTCAAGGTGATAACAACATCCTCATCATCAATCATATCCTCAATGTTTATTTCGTCATCGGAGAGCTTTATCTGAGTCCTTCTCAGATCACCGTATTTATCCTTTATTTCAACCAGTTCTTCCCTTATCAAGTTGAGGATAAGTCTTTCACTGGCAAGAAGCTGTCTGAATTTATTTATAAGCTTAATAAGCTCTTCATACTCCTCATCAAGCTTACCTCTTTCCAGTCCAGTCAGTCTTTTAAGTCTCATATCCAGAATTGCCTGAGCCTGTTTTTCAGATAGGGAGAAGTTTTTAATCAATGCTCCCCTTGCACTCTGGTCATCATTTGATCCCCTGATTATTCTAATTATCTGGTCAATATTATCCAGTGCAATTCTCAATCCCTCTACAATATGGGCTCTGTCTTCAGCTTTTGTAAGATCGTATTTTGTTCTACTAGTTACGATATCCTTCTGGTGCTCAAGATAATAATGAAGCATCTCTTTTAGATTCAATACCTTTGGCTCGCCATTTACCAAAGCCAGGTTGATGATACCAAATGTAGCTTGAAGCTGTGTCTGCTTGTATAGATTGTTCAGCACAACTCTAGGATTTGCATCCCTTTTAAGCTCTATTACAATCCTCATTCCCTCTCTGTCAGATTCATCTCTCAGGTCCGAAATGCCCTCAAGCTTCTTGTCTCTTGCATATTCAGCTATTTTTTCTATAAGCGCTGACTTGTTAACCTGGTAAGGAATTTCTGTAACGATGATGCTGTGTCTTCCTCTGCTGTTTTCCTCGATTTCTGCCACAGCACGCATTTTAACCTTTCCTCTTCCACTTCTGAAGGCTCTTCTTATTCCTTCCTTTCCCATAATTGTAGCACCAGTTGGGAAATCAGGTCCTTTTATTACCTTCATTAGGTCATCTATTGAAATATCAGGATCATCAATCATCAATTCGATACCTTCAATAACCTCTCTAAGATTATGTGGAGGTATGTTGGTCGCCATACCTACGGCAATACCTGATGATCCGTTAACAAGTAGATTCGGGAATCTGCTTGGCAAAACCACAGGCTCTTTAAGGGTTTCATCAAAGTTTGGCCTGTAATCAACAGTTTCCTTTCCAATGTCCCTAAGCATCTCAGTAGCAAGCTTTGTCATCCTTGCCTCAGTATAACGCATTGCTGCTGCACTGTCACCATCTACACTACCGAAGTTTCCATGTCCATCAACAAGTAAATACCTGGTATTGAAATCCTGTGCAAGTCTTACCATTGCTCCATATACGGAACTATCTCCGTGAGGATGGTACTTACCTAGTACGTCTCCGACAACCCTTGCGGACTTTCTGTATTGCTTGTCCGGGTTCATGCCAAGCTCATCCATTGCATAGAGAATCCTTCTGTGTACGGGTTTAAGTCCATCTCTTACATCAGGGAGAGCACGACTTACTATTACGCTCATGGCATAATCCAGATAAGAGCTTTTCATTTTATCTTCAATACTTACATCAATCAACTTATCTCTTATATTTTCGTTATCCATATTCTCCTCCTAGATGTCAAGATTCTTAACATACTTAGCATTCTCTTCAATAAATTCCCTTCTTGGCTCAACCTTATCGCCCATAAGAGTTGTGAAAATCTCATCCGCTGCTACGGCATCGTCAACATTAACCTTTATCAGTATCCTGGTTTCAGGGTCCATTGTAGTGTCATATAGCTGCTCGGCATTCATCTCTCCAAGACCTTTGTATCTTTGTATGTTGTAGTTGGTTCTTCCAATTTCTTCAAGAAGTACATCCAGCTCCTTGTCTGTATAGCAGTAATATTCTTTTCTAGCTTTTGAAACCTTGTAAAGTGGTGGCTGAGCTATATAAATATTTCCATTATCAATCAATTCCCTCATATATCTGTAGAAAAATGTAAGGAGAAGAGTTGCAATATGCGCTCCGTCAACATCGGCGTCAGTCATGATTATAATCTTGCCGTATCTCAGCTTCTTAATATCAAAATCTTCACCGATTCCTGCTCCAAATGCTGTAATCATTGATTTTATTTCATTGTAGCCGAGTATTTTGTCAAGTCTTGCCTTCTCAACATTCATTATTTTACCTCTTAATGGAAGTATTGCCTGGAATTTCTTTTCCCTTCCCTGCTTTGCACTTCCACCCGCTGAATCACCCTCTACAATGTAGAGCTCTGTCTCATTTACATCATTTGACTGGCAATCAGCAAGCTTTCCTGGCAATGTAGTATTGTCAAATATGCTTCTTTTTCTGGTAAGATCCCTGGCTTTTCTCGCAGCTTCTCTCGCTCTTTTCGAGCTGATTGCCTTATCCAGAATAACCTTTGAAGTCTTAGGGTTTTCTTCGAGATAATCATTCAGGAAGTCATAGGTCAATGATTCCACAATTCCTCTGGTTTCACTATTTCCTAGCTTTCCTTTTGTCTGTCCCTCAAATTGGGGTTCAGGAAGCTTAACTGAAAGGATTGCAGTCATTCCTTCCCTTATATCTTCGCCTGATAGATTATCATCCTTTTCTTTAAGAAAATTATATCTTCTTGCATAGTCATTTACACACCTTGTAAGAGCAGTCCTCAGCCCTGACAGATGTGTCCCACCTTCTGCAGTTCCTATGTTGTTGGCAAAAGTAAAAACATTCTCCGAATAGCCGTCAGTATACTGAATGGCAAGCTCTACTGTAGTAAAATCCTTTTCATTTTCAAAGTATATTACCTGTTTGTGCAGAGCCGTTTTATTCTTGTTGATATATTCAACAAATGATTTAATTCCACCAGTATAATAGAATTCTTTTTTTGCTCCAGTTCTTTTGTCATCAAGGGTTATTCTTATTCCCTTATTAAGAAAAGCCATTTCCCTGAATCTGTGTTCAAGAGTATCAGACGATACCTCAATGGTTTCAAATATTTGATCGTCAGGCTTGAAATGAATAAGAGTACCATTTGAATCTGATTCTCCTATACACTCCAGATCACCATCCGGATCTCCTCTTCTAAATGTCTGTTGATATAACTTTCCGTCTCTTTTAACCCTCGCTATCAACCATTCTGACAGGGCATTTACTACAGATACACCTACTCCGTGAAGACCTCCTGATACCTTGTAAGCAGAGTTGTTGAATTTTCCTCCGGCATGGAGGATTGTAAGTACGGTTTCAACAGTTGATTTACCAGTCTGAGGATGAGTTTCAACAGGAATACCACTACCGTTGTCCTCTACCATCACAGAGTTATCCTCCAACAAGGTTACATTTATTGTATCGCAGATGCCCGCCAAGGCCTCATCAATACTGTTGTCTACCACCTCGTATACAAGATGGTGAAGTCCTTTTGGACCTGTGCTACCAATATACATTCCGGGTCTTTTCCTTACTGGTTCAAGACCTGTAAGAACTTGTATTTCATTGGCAGTATAATGCCTGCCATTCTCATTTGCATTAATATCATTGGCCATTTACTTCCCTCCAAGTTTTAATTCCTTTATACAGACATCCTTCCTGCACGTAATAATACTCTTTATTTTTGCTTTCAAAACCATTTATCTCAACAGCATCGGTTGTAGTAATAAAAGTCTGCATCTTGCTGAAAAGCTTTGTTAAGTATTTTCTTCTGTCTTCATCCAGCTCTGAGTATACATCATCAAGTAGAAGTACAGGGTAATGCCCTGTATCCTTATATAATATTTCAACCTCTGAGAGCTTCAATGTCAGCACAAGTGATCTTTGCTGACCCTGTGATGCATAGGTCTTTGAGTCATTGTTGTTTATCATTATTTTGAAGTCATCTCTATGTGGTCCAGTCTCGGTTGTTCTGATTTCAATATCCTTTTCCCTGTTTTTCACAAGGGCTTCGGTTAAAGATTTTTCAATCCCTCTAAGGGATTCACCGCAGGAAACACTTGAAATATATTCAATATGTAGCTCTTCCTTCCCACCTGTAATTATATTGTGAATGTCTTTTGACTCATTGAGAAGTCTTTTTAGGTAATTGTCTCTTTCAAGCATTAACAGCGCTCCGAATTTTGCAAGCTGAACATCAAACACATCAAGAAGTCCTGACATGTCTCCTTTGAATCTGAATGACTTTATAAGATTATTCCTTTGAATTAAAATTTTGTTATATCTTCTTAGATTGTAGTAGTATAAGGGTTTTATTTGGGATATGCTTATGTCCAGATAGCTTCTTCTATTGCTGGGTCCTTCCTTGACAAGCTTAAGGTCTTCAGGTGAAAAAAGCACAACTTTAAGTCCTGTGTCAAGCTCTCTATAGTTTTTAAGCTCAATTTTATTCACCTTGATTCTCTTGGTTTTGTTTTTATCAAGCTTTATTTCAGTTAGCTTTTCCCTTTCGCCAATCTTCAGTTGTGTACCAATATATGCCTCTTCCTTCTGGAAGTTAATTATTTCCTTATCCCTGTTGGTCCTGAAGGATCTTCCGGTAGAGCACATATATATAGCCTCCAGAAGATTTGTCTTTCCCTGGGCATTCTTTCCCACCAAAATGTTGATTCCTGGATTGAAACTAACTCCTACATTATTGTAATTTCTAAAATTTATCAATCTTATCCCTTCAACTATCAATAATTACACTCCCCAGAACATAGGAAATTACTTATCTGTATATTATACCACAACAAATAAGTACTGCCCGTCTATCTCGACTTTGTCATTTTTTCTAATTTTTTTTCCTCTCTCAAGAGCTACCTGATTGTTGACCTTTACCATTCCATCAGCTATCATCATCTTTGCCTGTCCACCTGTCTGGGCTATGCCACAGTGCTTTAGAAATTGGTCAAGTTTTATGAATTCAGTATCAATCCTGATTTCTTCCATCAATACACACCCCTTAATTAAAAATCATCCTGGGCAAGCCTTACCGGTAATACAAGGTAAGTATAGGTATCATCATCCACACCATTTATAATACATGGATTCAGGCTTCCCACGAAATTCATTACTATATCATCATTGTCCATTATCTTAATTCCTTCAAGAATATACCTGGAATTAAAGGCTATATTAAGGTCATCTCCATCCTGTGATGAACTAATCTCCTCGTATACATCTCCCATTTCAGAATTTGACTTAATAATCAATTCTCCATTTAATACAGATATTTTAACAAGATTTGCCTTTTCCTCCTTAGCAAGAAGTGAAGCCCTTTCAAGTCCATTCTGAAGATTTCTTCTGTTTACAACAACCTTTGTCTTGTGATCAGACCTCATGATGTCCTTGTAGTTAAAGAACTGCCCCTCCAGAAGCTTGGAGTACATGATTGTGTCACCAAGATTGAAAATAACCTGACCTTGGGAAAGACTTACTGTAAGTTCCTCTTCCTTATCTTCCAAAATCTTGTTCAGTTCATTTAGTGATCTTCCAGGTATTATTATTTTTTCATCTATTTCAGATTGAGTTGGTATTTTTCTCAACGCAAGTCTGTAACCATCAAGGGATACAAATGAAATCTCCTTGTCTGCAATTTCCAGAAGAACTCCTGTCAATGAAGGTCTTGTCTCATCCTGGGTTGTGGCAAAAACTGTCTGTCTAATGGCAGACTTTAACAGATCCTTGGAAATTGTAAACTGATTCTCCTCCATAATAATAGGAAGGTCCGGATAATCATCCCCTGAGTTGCCAATTATATTGAACTCTGCATTTTGACATTTTATATTTACATGGTTGTCCTTCACCTGGAAGTGAATTGTATCGTCGGGAAGCTTCTTTACAATATCTCCGAATATTCTTGAATTAATTACAATCTTCCCCTTCTCTTCAACAACTGCATCAACAAAGGTTTCAATACTTATCTCCAAATCTGTTGCAGTAAGCTTGATCTCATTATCCCTGGCTTCAATAAGTATGCCGTCAAGTATCTGTAGTGTAGACCTTGTTGAAATACCTCTTTGAGCTACGGTAATATGTCTTGAAAGATCCTTTTGTTCTACTTTGAATTTCATTTTTATCCTCCTCGTTTGTAGAATAATAGAATAAGAAACTATAGTAGTAATAGTAGTAGGACATGTGATTATGTGGATAAGTCCATCAAGGTATCTGACCCGTGTAAAATCAGGGTTTAATAACATGTGGATAACCAATAAAAATTATTATATGTTTTCCACAGGAATCACTTTCCAAGCTCCTCAATTATACTCTCAATTTTATTTTTCAATTGATAGTCCGCACCTATGTCATTTATAATCTTTTCACAGGCGTGCATAACGGTTGTATGGTCCCTTCCTCCAAATTCATCACCAATTTTAGGAAGAGAAAGATCAGTCAACTCCCTTGTAAGGTACATGGCAATCTGCCTTGGATAAGCTATCGCCCTGGTACGTTTCTTCGAGTTGAATTCATCCATTCTGATATCAAATCTTTTTGAGACCTTGTCTTTTATAAGATCAACAGTTATCTCCACTGGCTTGTTGCTTGAGACTATATCTTTTAATGCCTCTTCTGCCAGCTCCTCTGTTATTGCTTTATTTGTGAGGGATGAATATGCTACAACCCTTATAAGCGCTCCCTCAAGCTCTCTTATATTTGATTGAATCTTATTGGCTATCAAATGCATTACTTCATCTGGTATCTCCATGGTTTCAAGATTTGCTTTTTTCCTTAATATAGCAATCCTTGTCTCAAGGTCAGGTGCCTGGATATCCGTTATAAGTCCCCACTCAAATCTTGATCTAAGTCTATCCTCAAGAGTTGGAATCGCTTTGGGAGGCCTATCGCTTGAAATTATTATTTGCTTGTTTGCATCGTGAAGTGCATTGAATGTGTGGAAGAACTCTTCCTGTGTCCCTTCTTTTCCAGCAATAAATTGTATATCATCTATCAGGAGCACATCCACATTCCTGTATTTGTTTCTAAATTCTTCATTTCTATATTCCCTTATGGAATTAATTAGTTCATTTGTAAATTTTTCGCTTGATACGTAAACAACTTTAGTATTTGGGTTCTGACTTAGTATATAATTGCCTATGGCATGCATAAGATGTGTTTTTCCCAGTCCAACCCCACCGTAAATAAACAGGGGATTATATGTTTGTGCAGGAGCCTCTGCAACAGCAACTGAAGCAGCATGTGCAAATTCATTGCTTTTTCCTGTTACGAAGGTGCTAAAGGAGTATTTCGGATTTAGTTTTGATTTATTAAGAATATCTTCATTTTCGACTTCCCTGGAAGATGGTGGTGATGGTTGTACCTCTTCTCCTGGTATTATGAACTTTATATTGTAGTTTTTTCCGGTAATTTGATTGATAGCATTTCTGATTAGATTGAAGTACCTCCCCTCCAGTATCCCCTTTGTAAAATCATTGGGAGCTCCAAGTACAATTTCATTATCAGTCAGACTTATTGGCTCGATTGATTTTAGCCAAGTATTGAAGCTGACCTCAGTGAGCTCAACCTTAATAAGGTTAAGGACATCCTCCCAGATTTGGTCCAAATTCCTTTCCATAAAATAACCTCCCTAAAAAGTATCAACAAACTTATCAACAAAATATAATTGTATATAAACAAGAATTGGCATAGTATTATCTGTGGATAAAGATATCAACCCTTTGTTGATTAAGTAAAAATAAGTTTAAGCAAATTACTTGTCCACACCATTCAAAAAGGTAAATTGTGGATAAAAACTTAAACAAATTACAATTCTGTAACAAAAAACAGATGAATATATACAAGTTATACACAAACTATCCACAAATTGTGAATAACTGCTACTTATCCACTGCGAAGAAAAACTTATCAACATTCTTTATCATCTTATCAAATTAACAGTGGATATTCAATAAAATTATCCACAGCACCAATACCGTGTGAAAATACTTTTTTGTGGACAGGAGTCAATTAAAAGCCTTGACACACATGGGGATAATACATATAATTTATAGTAGTGTTTTATGTTTTCCATTAGAAAACTCTATATTATATATATAGGTAATATCTTTATTACTTGAAGGAGGTGTGTTGGGTGAAGAGAACGTTTCAACCAAAAAAGAGACAAAGAAGCAAAGAGCACGGTTTCAGAAAAAGAATGAAAACAAGATCTGGCAGGGAAATTTTAAAGGCCAGAAGAAGAAAAGGTAGAAAAAAACTTTCTGCATAAGGCCGCTTGTTAGTGGCCTTTTTATTGCGAATGTGAAAATTCGTCCATTGACTCTGTGGTCAGTCTGGAATTTTCACAAGAAAGTATAAGGGAAAGCTTCATTAATAGTTGTTATATTGAGCTTTTCTACTTGTAGGCCATTTTAAGGTGGAATTAGATGGATAAGAAAAACAGATTAAGAAAAAATATGGAGTTTAAGAAAGTCTATAAAGCACGAAAGAATTCTTGGAATAGGAATCTGATTCTATACATTAGGAAAAACGGGACCGAAGATACCAGGATTGGGGTCTCCATAACCAGGAAAGTCGGAAATGCTGTAGTCAGAAATAAGCTAAAAAGAAGAATTAAGGAACTTAACAGAGCTTATATAGCAAATCTCAAAGCAGGGTATGATATTGTTATAATACCTAAGAAGAATGCAGTAGACTTGTCTTTTAAGGATTTGAAAAGTGCCTTGAAACACATTTACAAGATATCGGGTGTTTGGAAATAAGGTGATTAAATGACACGAGTAGCGATATTGTTGATAAGATTCTACCAAAGAATTATCTCAAGATATATTCTTACTGGGAATAATTGCAGATTTTATCCCACCTGCTCAGAGTATTCTCTTCAGGCCTATAAAAAGTATGGATTTACAAAAGGTTCGTATCTTTCAGCCAAGAGAATTGCAAGGTGTAATCCGTTCAATGAAGGAGGATATGATCCGCTAAAATAATGGGAGGTTAACAAATGATTGGATTTCTAGGTAACATACTGGGATCATTATTGAGATTTGTATATGATTTTGTATCATCTACTATAGGTACTGAGCCAGAGTCAATATCGTTTTATGCAATGGCAATTATTTTGACTACAATAGTATTTAAATTAATGTTGTTGCCAATCAATCTCCAACAGACTAGGTCTACTCGAAAAATGAGTGAAGTACAGCCCTTGATGAAGGAGATTCAGACCAAGTATAAAAACGAGCCACAGAAAATGCAGACAAAAATGCAGGAACTGTATAAGGAACACAAATACAATCCTGCTTCCGGGTGTTTGATACTAATTGTGCAGCTACCTATAATATTTGCTTTCTTTGCGGTATTCAGAGATCCTCAGGCGTATGCATTCACCGATCCGGGAATGTATCAGAGCATGGCCAAAAACTTTTTATGGATAGCAAACCTGGAAAACCCAGATCCATTATTATGGGGGCTACCATTGTTGGCAGCTGCTACAACATTCCTGCAAAGCAAGACCATGAGCACCGGAACAAAGGATGCGCAAGCTCAATCGACACAGAAAATAATGAATTACATGCTGCCTGTTATGATATTTTGGGCTTCTAGAACTTTTCCAGCCGGTTTGGCATTATACTGGGTAGTAAGTAACTTTTTCACTATAATACAGCAAGTTATTACAAACAGGTCTTTAATGAGCATTAAGGGGGCAAAATAGTATGAAATTTGTTGTTAAGACTTCAAAGACCGTAGAGGAAGCCCTCAAAGAGGCTTTAGTTGAACTTAAAGCCACTGAGAAGGATGTTGAGTATGAGGTTATCGAAGAAGCTTCAAAGGGATTGTTTGGATTTATTGGATCAAAGGAAGCCAAGATAAAGGTTGTCCTTAAGAATGACCCTGAAGAAACTGCAGACAAGTTTTTGGATGGAATACTAAAAGGAATGGGTATCATCGCTCTCTACGATATTTCTATTGAAGATGATATCATGAAGATCGATATTAACAACATATCGTCATCAGATATGGGAATACTTATTGGTAAACGAGGAAATACACTTGACTCAATACAATATCTATTAAGTCTGGCTATAAACAAGGAACGGGATAACTATCTTAAGGTAATCCTTGATGCTGAAGGCTACAGAGCAAAGCGGGAAGAAACCTTGAAACGACTTGCAAATAAAATGGCTGAAAAAGCAAAATACAGCAAGCGACCTGTAAAGCTTGAGCCAATGAATCCCTATGAGAGAAGGATAATTCACTCTGCACTACAGGAATTTGAGGGAGTTAGTACCTATAGTGAAGGAAATGAGCCATACAGACGAGTTGTAATAGTTACAAAATAGTAAAAATCCACATTTGGAGCGCTAAATTTGGGATTTATAATATCTGAAAATTAGGCATAGTCGGTAATAGCGGCTGTGCCGATTTTTTTGTTCTCCTCGGGAATCTCAATTTCATTTATGCATATGCAGGATATTTGGATGCAGAAAGCATCATCCTGTTGAAAAGCTCTGAAGCATGCTATAATGCAAGTATATGTTAAGGAGCTGGTTAACGATGAAAAGAAAACTGTTACCGGGGATCATAGGCGGTTTTATAGGTTTCGTGGTTGGAGTTTTTGGCGGTGGTTACCTCGGCCTAGTTGTGGGTGGAACTTTTTTAGGTGCATTTGAGATCCATAAAATTACAGGTTTTGAAGGATATGAATTGGCCGCATATTTTGGGGCCATAATTGGTGCCTTTGTAGCAACACTATTTGGATTTAAAATTGCATTGAGGATTGCTGACAAGACAGGAAAGAAAACTTAATACAAAGTAAATAGCCAGCTACCCAGCCACACAGGCACGTATGATTAAACATAACGGGTTTATTTTTACCGCCGCTTGAAGCTGTTCACTTGTTATTTTATCTAGTCCTCAAGTGAACGCTTCTTTCTGGACTTTTATCTTTTAACTTGAAGCATCAGAATTGCAAAGAATAGGAAGGTTTTTAGAAAAAATCTAAAAACCATTGTGAAATATTGATATAATAGATTAAGCACTGACAGGTATGTTTGGAATGAGGTGATAAAATGTCAGATACAATTGCTGCTATATCAACAGCTGTCGGCGAAGCCGGCATTGGTATAGTAAGAATGAGCGGAAGAGATTCCCTTGAAATAGCTAAAGCTGTTTTTATGAGAACAAATAACCAGGAAATAAATCCCAAGGATAACAAGAAACTCCTATATGGTCATATTATGGATAATGAAACTGTAATTGACGAGGTTCTTGTGGCATTTATGAATGAACCCTACACCTACACCAGAGAAAATATGGTTGAAATCTATTGTCATGGTGGAATAATCCCTGTGAAAAAGACACTGGAACTACTACTTAAAAAAGGTGCCAAACTAGCTGAACCAGGAGAATTTACGAAGAGGGCCTTTCTAAACGGCAGACTGGATCTATCACAGGCAGAGGCTGTAATTGACATTATAAAATCAAAAACTGAAAAAAGCTACGATGTCTCTCTGAATCAACTGGAAGGAAGTTTAAGTCGAGAAGTTGAAGAAATCAGAAAAATTCTTCTTGGCATGATTGCACACATTGAAGTATCCATTGATTTTCCAGAAGATGATATCGAGGAGGTAACCTATGATGATCTCACAAGAGATGGCAACAAGGTAAAAAGCAGAATTGAAAAACTTCTGGCGACTTCTGGGAAAGGCAAGATTCTAAGGGATGGATTGAATACAGTCATACTTGGGAAACCCAATGTGGGCAAGTCCTCTCTACTCAATGCAGTATTGAGGGAAAACAGAGCTATAGTCACTGAAATTCCCGGTACAACCAGAGATATTATTGAGGAGTATGTTAATATTGATGGAATACCGTTAAAGATTATGGACACGGCAGGAATAAGACACACAGATGACCTGGTTGAGAAAATTGGTGTAGACAGGGCAAAAGAGACTTTAGAAAAAGCAGATCTAATTATTGCAATATTTGACATATCCAGAAGCCTTACAGATGAGGATCATCATGTTATAGAATTGATCAAGGATAAAAAGACAATCGTGCTTCTAAACAAAACCGATTTGCCCAATGAATACGATGAAGAGTTATTCAGAGAGTATTTCGATGCAAGTCAGATTATCAACACATCAATGATAAAAGGTGTCGGAATTGATGAGCTCGAGAATGCCATCAGAGCGATGTTTTACGATGGAGACATACAAATGGATTCTGGGATGATAATTACCAATATAAGACACAAAAACCAGCTTGAGAGAAGTATGGAAAATATTGTAAGTGTATTGAATGATCTATCCAAAGAAATTCCACTTGACTGTCTTGAAGTCGATTTAAGAAGCTGCTGGGAAAATCTGGGAGAAATCACAGGGGAAAGTATAACTGAAGATATTCTAGATAAGATTTTCAGTGAGTTCTGCATAGGAAAATGATAATTTTAGAAAGGTGAACAATATGATAGAAACGAAAACCTATTCAGGTGGAAAGTACGATGTGGTCGTTGTTGGTGCGGGACATGCAGGGGTTGAAGCTGCTTTGGCTTCAAGCCGTATGGGACTTAAAACCCTTATTCTTACAATCAGTCTCGATGGAGTGGTTGCTTTGTCCTGTAATCCCAATATAGGAGGAACCGGCAAGGGACATCTTGTAAGAGAAGTCGATGCCCTTGGTGGAGAAATGGCACTGAATATTGACAAGTCCTTTATTCAAAGCAGGATGCTAAATCTCTCTAAAGGTCCGGCAGTTCACTCCTTGAGAGTTCAGGCGGACAAAAAGAAATATCACACTGAAATGAAAAAGATACTGGAAGATGAACCAAATCTTAACCTCAGACAAGGTGAAGCAATAGATTTAATTATTGAGGATAGCCGTGTCAAGGGAGTTATAACAAGGACAGGAGCTGCATACGAAGCTAACGCTGTTGTAATTGCAACTGGTACCTACCTTGGTGGGAGGGTCTATATTGGAGAGGTGAATTACCAGTCTGGACCTGATGGAATGTTCCCCTCACTCCTCTTGTCCGATTCACTTAAGGAAAAGGGCTTTCAGTTGAGAAGAATGAAAACAGGCACTCCAGCAAGGGTTCATAAGGATAGCATAGATTACTCGATAATGGAAATACAGCCTGGAGATGAGGAAATCATACCCTTCTCTTTCCTTAATATGGACAAGAAGTACTCTTTTGAGCAGGTTCCCTGCTACCTGACATATACAACAGAACAGACCCATGAAATAATCAGGATGAACCTGGATCGCTCTCCCATGTTTTCAGGTTATATAGAAGGTGTGGGGCCTAGATACTGCCCATCCATTGAAGACAAGGTAGTAAGGTTTGCCGACAGGGACAAGCATCAGGTGTTTATAGAACCGGAAGGTCTATCAACAAAGGAAATGTACGTTCAGGGTGTGAGTTCATCACTGCCTGAAGAGGTACAGATTGACCTGTATAAGAAGATCAAAGGCCTTGAAAATGTACAATTTATGAGAACTGCATATGCAATAGAATACGATTCAATAAATCCAACTATGCTTAAGCTTTCCCTGGAACATAAGAATATAAAGAACCTGTTCTTTGCAGGACAGATAAACGGATCATCGGGTTATGAAGAGGCCGCGGCACAGGGTCTGATAGCCGGAATCAATGCAGCTCAAAATATAAAGGGCAAGGAACCATTTATTCTGGATAGATCTGAAGCGTATATCGGTGTTCTAATCGATGACCTGGTAACAAAGGGGACAGATGAACCATACAGGATGATGACCTCAAGAGCTGAATATAGGCTGACTCTAAGACAGGACAATGCCGATTTGAGATTGACCAGCAAGGGATATGAGCTTGGTCTTGTAACAGAGGAAAGGTACAGAAAGACCATAGATAAAGAAAAGCTGATTGAAGACGAGCTGAAAAGGCTCTCGAAAATTATAATAAATCCCACATCAGACAATAACAAGGTTCTCGAGGATATGGATTCAACGGATATCAAGAATGCAACCTCCCTGTATGACCTTATCAAAAGGCCTGAACTGTCGTATGAGAATATAGCCAAATTCGATCCCGATAGACCGGACCTGATCAAGGAAATAAGACTTCAGGTAGAGACACAGATAAAGTACGAGGGATATATAAAGAAGCAAATGCAACAGATTGAGCAGTTCAAGAAGCTGGAGAATAAGAAGTTGGATGTTGATTTTGATTATTCAGAAGTTAAGGGTTTAAGCAATGAGGCATTGCAGAAGCTGTCAGCAACAAGGCCTGATTCTGTAGGCCAGGCATCCAGAATATCCGGTGTTTCACCGGCTGATATAAACGTATTGCTTATACACCTCGAACAGAAAAGAAGGAAAGGTGAATGAGATGAGTGATAACAGGTTAAAGCGCTTGGCAGAAGAAATGGGGATTCATCTGAAAGACGATATTCTGGAGGACTTCTCAATATACAGGGGACTATTGAAGGAATGGAATGAAAAGATTAATATAACAACAATTATCGATGATGAGGAGATTGACAAGAAGCATTTTGCAGACAGCCTCTCCCCTTTTGTTACGGGGCTTCTGGATGGCAGTGAACGAGTAATAGATGTGGGAACAGGAGGAGGCTTTCCAGGATTACCCCTTAAGATAAAGAACAGGAATCTACAGGTAACGCTATTGGATAGCCTTAATAAGCGAATCAAATTTCTGAATCAGGTCATAGAAAGCCTCGGGCTCCAGAATATTGAAACAATCCATGGAAGGGCTGAAGAGCTCGGATTGAAAGGAGATTACAGGGAGCAATACGATGTATGTTTATCCAGGGCGGTTGCGTCTCTGGACACCTTAAGCGAATACTGCCTTCCTTTTGTAAAGCCAGGTGGATATTTTATATCCATGAAGGGTCCAGAAGTTGACGAAGAGGTTGAAGCCAGCAAAAATGCCATCAAGACTCTCGGCGGGAATGTTGAGGAGATTAAGTATATTAACATACCGGAAAGTAATATAGTTCATTCACTTATCGTAATTAAGAAGACCAAGAGCACACCAAGGAAATTCCCGCGTGCTGGAGGCAAACCTAAAAAGTCACCCATCAAGTAAGCTTGACCATGACAAAAGCAAGCAAACAAAAGCGCAGAGTCATTGCAAATACATCGATTAGAGATAATGTTCCACGTGAAACGTCAAAAATGTTTCACGTGGAACATTTTTGCTCAAAATTAAAGAATATGTGTTATGATATATTTAATGCGTGGAGATGTCGTCAAATTTAATTAACAAAAGCGTTTATCGGACGAACATATAATAAATGGATTTATATGCCGCATGTTAGGTGAGGAGTGTTTAAATGGGAAAAACCATCGCTATATTCAATCAAAAAGGTGGCGTAGGAAAGACAACAACAAGCATAAATCTGGCTGCAGGACTTGGAAAGTTGGGAAAGGATGTACTTCTGGTGGATATTGATCCCCAGGGGAACTGCTCATCGGGTCTCGGTATAGACCGTAATGACAAGAAGGTATTGGTATATGATATTTTAACAGATGAAGCCCGAATGCAGGAGGGTATTTACGAAACAACCTCTGAGAATGTCAGTATCATACCATCCAACAGTCAGCTTGCCGGACTTGAGATAGAACTGGCCAGGGATGGAGATTGGGAAAAATCACTTAGAGTAAAAATTGATCAGATCAGAAATGATTATGACTTTATTATAATTGACTGCCCCCCATCTCTTGGGATCCTTAGTGTGATGGGTTTGATTGCTGCCGAC
Source organism: Bacillota bacterium (assembly GCA_051744365.1). Classification (GTDB taxonomy): domain Bacteria; phylum Bacillota; class Clostridia; order Tissierellales; family Tissierellaceae; genus Gudongella. The sequence goes on along the minus strand of JBNJCX010000011.1, from coordinate 32,539 downwards.
AGCGTTATTATTCCTGTACAATGCGAGTACTACGCATTGGAAGGAGTAAGCCAGCTTTTCCAGACAATTGAATTGGTCAAGAAGAATTACAATTCCAAACTGGAGGTTGAAGGAGTTGTTCTTAGCATGTTTGACGGAAGGACAAATTTATCCATCCAGGTAGTTGAGGAGGTTAAATCATTTTTTAAAGGAAAAGTATACACAAGTATAATCCCAAGAAATGTAAGACTTGCAGAGGCACCATCCCACGGGCTGTCAATACATGATTATGATTCTAGGTCCAAAGGATCTGAGTCGTATATGGATTTGGCTGAGGAGTTTTTGTTCCTGCAGGACTAGATGCAATCAAAAATGAAAGGATGTGTTGCTAGTGACCAGTAAAAAAAGAGGTCTTGGCAAGGGATTGTCAGCACTTATACAGGACAAGGAAAAGGTTGTTTCCCTTATGGGTGACTCAGCCCTGGAATCGGATGAATTGGTTTTATCATTGCCACTGGAAAACATACGGCCCAAAGCTGACCAACCACGGAAGATATTTCAGAAGGAAGCTCTGGATGACCTTGCACAGTCCATAAGAACAAATGGTGTAATTCAGCCTATAATTGTAAGAAAGATAGACGGAAAGCACGAGATAATTGCTGGAGAGAGACGCTGGAGAGCCGCAAAGGATGCTGGGCTTAAAGAGATTCCCTGCATTGTAAGAGAGATAGATGATATCACTGCAGACAGAATATCTCTTATTGAGAACATACAAAGGGAAAACCTCAACCCTATTGAAGAAGCCCAAGCCTACAGAAGGATATTGAACGAATATAAACTCAAGCAGGAAGAATTGGCAAAGGCTGTAGGGAAAAGTAGGTCCTATATAAGCAATGTAATGAGACTGATGAACCTTGATGAACGGGTAGTACAATATATATATGAAGGAAAGATATCCGGAGGTCATGGAAAGGCTTTGCTGGGTATAAAGACCAAAGAGGATCAGTTCAAGGCAGCTGAGAGGATTGTTCAGTTTGGATTGAATGTCAGGGATACAGAAGACAACGTCCAGAAAAGAAAAGCGACCCGGATCAGAAGAAAGAAAGAAAATTATATAATAGACCTGGAAGAGCAGCTTATGGGCGTGCTAGGGACCAAGGTAACACTTTCCATAGGCAAAAAATCTGGAAAAATCGAGATTGAGTATTATGGCAACGAAGACTTAGAACGGCTAATTGACTTGATTATAGGGTAATGTTTCACGTGAAATATGAAGGAGGTTATACGATGGAAGTTAATATTTTTCAGGTTGACGCATTTACAGAAAAACCTTTCGGAGGAAACCCCGCTGGTGTAGTGACAAATTCAAAAGGTATATCCCAGGAGAATATGCAGAAAATCGCAAATGAGATGAACCTGTCGGAAACGGCATTCGTAAGACAACTTGATGACTGCTATTTTCAAATCAGATATTTCACGCCACTGTGTGAAGTTGATCTTTGTGGTCATGCAACAATAGCAGCTGTGCACACCCTTGCAAACAAGGGATACATCAAGCCAATAGAAAATGGCTACAAGATAGCCACAATCGAGACAGGAGTCGGTCCATTGATGGTTGAAATCCAGTTTGTGGACTTCTCCCCTGTAAATATTATTATGGCCTTGGACAAACCCAGATCTATAGGCGTCGTTCAAGACATAAAGGAGCTTATGGCCTGCTTTGGAATTAAAGAGGAGGATGTAGGGATCTCCAATGAGTTTATGTATCCTGAAATTATATCAACAGGATTGCCGGATATAATGCTGCCTTTGAAAAGCAAGGACAAGCTTATGGAAATGGAAGTAGATTTCTGTAGATTGAAAGATCTTAGCAACAGGCTTAAAGTAACAGGTGTTCATGCATTCTATCTTGACGATGATAGAAAAAATGCATATTCCAGAAATTTTGGACCTGCTGTGGGAATCGACGAAGAAGCCGCTACTGGCACTGCAAACGGCGCACTGACTTATTTTCTGAAAAAGAATAACAGATTAAATGGTAACACTCTGATTGTACATCAGGGGGATTCAATGAACAGACCAAGTACTATAAAATGCTATATTGAAGGAACAGAAGGAAATTACTCCGTGAAAATCGGAGGTTCGGCTACAATAGTAATTGAAGGAATAATTAAATTTTAAATTAACTCGGAGGTGCATTATGTTAATAGAAAGAACAGCAAAGGATTTTGTTTTAGATGTTTCAAGCGACAATCCTACACCCGGAGGCGGAAGTGTTGCTGCACTGGTAGGAAGTCTTGGAGGAGCGCTTACTAACATGGTGGGCAATCTTACAATTGACAAGAAGATTTACGAAAATGTACCGGAGGACAAAAAGCCTCTTATGGAAAAGAACTTCAAGGAAATCGAATCTCTTGTGAACGAGCTGCTAAACCTTGTAGATGAGGATTCAACTGCCTTTGATGATGTAATGCAGGCTTTCAAGCTTCCAAAGGAAACAGATGAAGACAAGAAGAAGAGATCAGATGCCATTCAGGTAGGCTATAAAAAGGCATTGGAGGTACCAATGAGATGTGGAGAAAGATGCTTTGATATTCTGAAGTTTCAGGACGTGTTTGCAGAACATGGAAACATCCATGCTATAACAGACGTGGGAGTGGGGACTTTACTGGCTTATGCAGGTCTCGAGGGAGCCCTTTTCAATGTTACAATAAATCTAAAAAGCGTGAAGGATCAGGAGTACAAGGTTGAGATGGAAAAAAGAGTAGAAAAGCTTCTTGCCAATGGTAAAAACTTAAGAGATGAACTGCTGAAGGTAGTATACAAGAGACTGAATTCATAATTTAGTAGAATATAGAAGGAGAAAAATTGGGTGGAGGATATAATGTCTCCACCCTTAAAAATTAAATCTCTAATACTTTAGTGTGAAATGGTGCATAATAGCATTGTGAAAACGTTTGCCCATATCAATTGGAGTTTCACTGATTGTAAGTACAGGTTCAAAGTGATAAAATAATCAGGGAAGTATGGGTGAAAGAATCAAGAGGTGAACATATGTACTATTTAGATAATGCAGCTACAACTTTTCCTAAACCGCAGGAGGTTTATGAAGAAATCTACAAAGCCATGACAGAGTATGGTGCGAATCCAGGAAGGTCAGGTCATGACCTTGCACTTAGGGCATCAAGGGGAATATATGAGACAAGAGAGTCTCTTTCAAAACTCTTTTCAATAAAGAATCCCATGAATCTGATATTCACATTTAACTGCACAGAAAGTCTGAATATAGGAATAAAGGGCTATTTAAAACCGGGAGACCATGTAATAACAACATCCATGGAGCACAATTCAGTATTAAGACCCATTAAGCATCTTGAGTCAATTGGTGTTGAGAATACAATTGTATGGGCTAAAGAGGACGGACAGGTCGACCCTGAAAAGATACGGAGAGTCATAAAAAGGAACACAAAGCTTATTGTAACAACACATGTGTCAAATCTTACTGGAACAATCATGCCAGTCAAGGAAATCGGGGAAATAGCAAAAGAACACGGCATAGCATATCTGCTTGATGCAGCTCAGTCAGCAGGATTGTATGACATAGATGTGGATGATCTGGGAGTCCATATGCTTGCATTTCCAGGACACAAGGGTTTACTTGGGCCACAGGGGACTGGGGGACTATATATAAGGGAAGGCTTGAATGTAAGTGAATTTATGCAGGGTGGAACAGGAAGTGCATCCCATTCACTTTATCAACCAGAGGTGATGCCCGACAGGTTCGAAAGCGGCACGCCAAATGCTCCGGGAATTATCGGGCTTGGCAAAGGCGTTGAATATATAAGGAGTAGAGGCATTAACGACATCCGAAAGCACGAAGAGGAGCTGACAGCATACTTTCTCTATGAGCTATCAGGGATTGATGGCATAAAGCTCTACGGACCATCTGACACATCAATTCAGGGAGCAGTTGTTGCCCTTAATATCAGAGATCTTGATTCATCTGAGGTTTCCTTTGTATTGAACGAAGAATTTGGAATATATGTAAGACCAGGCCTTCACTGCGCACCACTGGCCCATGAAACTATAGGAACACTAAAGCAAGGGGCAGTAAGATTCAGTATGGGACCTTTCAATACTCAGAAAGATATGGAATATACTGTGAAAGCCTTAAGGAGAATAGCAAAAGAATTATAGGAGTGATCGGATGACGCAGTTTCTGGAATTTATAGATTATAACTCAACCTATTTTATACTGGGCCTTATGGGGGCAATTTTTGTGGTGATGATTCTCCATATAACCCAGATAAGAGAATACAAGAAGCACAAGGAACGCTACGATTCTCTGACCAGGGGATTGTCCGGGGCAAATATCGAGGACCTGTTTATTAGGATAAATACTGAGCTCAGCAGTATTAACAGGGACCTAAACCTTATGGAGGATAATATTGAAACAATAGAGACACGGGTTTCCTTTACTATACAGAAGATGGGGTTTGTCAGATACAATGCGTTTGCCGATACCGGAAGCGAGCTTAGTTTTTCCATTGCGCTGCTTGATGCTTACAACAATGGATTTGTCCTTACCAGTATATACGGCAGGGAACAGGCAGTAATATTTGGCAAGCCAATCCAGAATGCAAACTGTAATGTGCCCTTGTCTCCCGAGGAAATGGCAGCAATAAATAGAGCCCTTATGGGTGAAAGCGCAGAAAAAATACTGTAACAGGAGTAGTGTATGGACAAATACTTGTTTATTGTAAACCCAACAGCAGGAAGCGGAAAGACAAAGGCATATATTCAATTTATTGATGAGTATATGACAGGCAACGACAAGGAATACCTTATTGCTATAACAACCAGACCAGATGAGGCGACGGAATTTGTCATTGCCAACCCTGATTACCGGATCTGTGTAGCAGTTGGAGGAGACGGCACGGTAAATGAAGTTGCAAAAGGAATTCTTCTAAGAGGGGATGGAGTACTCGGAATAATTCCTTCAGGCACGGGAAATGATCTGGCACAGACATTGAGTCTCCATACAGACAGAAACAAGGCAATGGAGAAGGTATTAAATGGAGATGTGGTAAATATAGACCTTGGGACTGTAAGGGGAGACTATTTTTTCAATATTGCTAGTGTTGGCTTTGATGCATGGGTTGTCAGACAGACTGATATAATAAAAAAAATTGTCAAAGGGAAATTCTCATATGTGCTGGGGGTACTGGCAGGTCTTGTGACATATAGAAGCAAGGAAATAACCATTGAAATTGACGGCAACACCATCAGTAGAAAAGCGACTCTGGTGGCAGTGGGAAACGGGAAGTCGTATGGCGGAGGTATGAAAATCCTGCCTATGGCAAAAATTGATGATGATATGCTGAATGTCTGTATAGTAAAGGATATCAGCAACCTAAAGATATTGTTTCTTTTTCCTTCAATATTTAAAGGAGAGCATGTAAAATACACAAAGCATGTCGAGTTTTTCAATGGAAGAGATATCAAAGTAACCTTAAGGGGCAAGCATCTTCTGAATATAGATGGGGACCTTTTCGATGTGGAGAATGAGGTTGTAGAGTTTAGCCTGTCGGAAAAAAAATTAAGCGTAATAATTTAACACCAAAAATATTAAGTTTTGTTAACAATTTATGATTTCGGGAAATGCCATAATTTGACACGTACAGACCCTAGACTACGACAGTGTTCTGGGGTGCTTTTATGGGAAAATACTTTTAGAGGGATTATATTGAGAAAAGATCGATTTGGTTGTATTTATGTATCTGGATTGATATAATGTTTTTGTTAATGTTACAAAACGGTTACAATAATTAATACATTTGACTACTATAAAAAGGTCTTGAACGGACACAGCTTGGAGGCGATTTATTGATGAAGATTGATTCTTCAATACTTGACTTTATTAAGAGAAGCATTAAGTTTGACATAAACGGTGAAAATAGAAAATGGAACCTTAACAACGATAGATTCAGAAGATTTCTTGCGGTTGTGACAGTAGTGAGTGTTGTTGGAGTAAGCTATGTAAGCTATTCAGTAAACGACACAAGGACAAAGGCTTATGATGTTTATCTCGCTGATGAACATGTAGGTGTTGTAAGGACGGAGCAAGAAGCTCAGGAAATATACAGGGAACTTGAAGAAAGTCTTAAGAGTACATACGACATGGGCGTAGTATTTGACAAGGAACTGAAATTTGAGACTACCAATGCCAAGGACGATGTATTGACCTCTACTGGGGAAATGAAATCCAATATACAGGATCATATAAATGTTAGTGTAACAGGCTATGAATTGGTTGTGGACGGAGAAAGTCTTGGAGTATTCAAGTCAGGACAGGAGGCAGAATATATTCTGGATACTGTGAAATCAGAATTCCTTCCAAAGGCAGCTGTAGAAGTTAAGGATCAGTCCAAGGATGGAGAAGTGTCTGAAAAGACAGAGCCAAAAACCCATACAATAGCTGAAGAGGATAATTATTGGACAATTGCCAGAAAGTACAGCATGACGGCAAGCGCCCTTGAGGAAGCTAATCCTGGAGTCAATCCATCAGGACTCAAGCCAGGAGATGTTATAAATCTTACAATCAGTGCTGAGGAAGTACAGGAAAGCGAAACGGTTGTCGCTGATGATGCAGATATACAGGACGTACATTTAATTGAAGAAATAGAGATACTGAAGGTTGAAACTAAATTTTCCGAACTTGCTGACCCTGATGAAACAATCAATATGATCAGGAAAGGAAAAGAGGAAATGAGAACCCATACCGTTGAGGTAGGGGAAAGCTACTGGATTATTGCAAAGATGTATGACACGACAGTGGAAGAGCTTTTAACTGCAAATCCCGGTCAGGATTCCGAGAATCTGCAACCAGGGGATGAAGTGAAATTGTTTGTGCCGACACCCCTTCTTACAGTTGTGACAGTTGAACAGGTTTATTACACTGAAGAAACGGACTATTTGACTGAAGTGCAGAAAGATGATTCAATGTATAAGAATCAGAAGAAGATAGTGGCAAGAGGAGAAAAAGGACAGTCAGAGATTACTGCCAATGAGATTAAGCATAATGGAATTTTGATGGATAAAGAAATAATCGATATTAAAGTAATAATAGAGCCTGTAAAAGAGGTAGTGGTACAGGGTACAAAAGAACTTCCAAAGACGGCTGCAACGGGATCATTTATGGTTCCCGCAAGTGGAAGGCTATCATCACCATATGGTATGAGAAGCGGTAGAATGCACAGAGGAATAGACCTTGCCAACAGTACTGGTACCAATATTCTTGCTGCTGACGGAGGTAGGGTGACCTTTGCTGGATACAAGGGAAGCTACGGATATATGATTGAAATCAACCATGAAAATGGATATGTTACTAGATATGCACATGCAAGCAAGCTGCTTGTAAAGTCTGGAGACAGGGTATACAAAGGACAGCATATTGCTGAAATGGGAAATACAGGACGATCCACAGGACCACATTTACATTTTGAGGTGTTGATGAAAGGGGTCAATAAGAATCCTAGTAACTATATATATAGGTAAATACAAAGAAGTGTGGAAAAGCTCACACTTCTTTTTCTATGCCAGAAAAGTCAAAACGAGGGTAATAATTCCGAAAATGGTGGTAACTGAAATTACAAAGGGTAGAATAATGCGAATTATATCGCCTTCCCTGCCCAGTATTCCTGCAGCAGTCGCACCAAGGACCACATTTCCTGGCGCAATCGAGGTGCCGATGCTTCCTCCAGCAGTCTGCGCACCAAGAAGAAGGTAGCTGTCAACACCCAGGATATGTGACAAAGAATACTGGAATCCACCAAAGAGTATATTCGATGACATATTGCTACTGGTAATAAACGCACCCAAAAGTCCTATAAAAGGACTTACGCCTGCATAAAGCTCACCGAATAGAGAGGATACACCGTATGCCAGAATATCAGTTTGACCAGTGCCTGTCATCAACCTTGAGATGCCAATCAGAGATAAAACAGCTATGCTGGAAGGAAGTGCTTTTCTTATGGTTCTGTAAAAAATAAGATTAATACCACCCTTTCTTGTTATACCTCTCCAGGTGTAGAAGGCATATCCTGCCAATGCAGATAAAGCAAGGAAAAATGATGCGTGGGTAAAGGGTTTGATAGGGGCATATAACTGAATTTCTGGATTTTTTATGCCCAGTCCTGAAATGGTTGCAGGAAAACTTGGCCCATAGCTTATGTAGCCCATAATATCATTCAAAGGATCTACCATTAGAACAAGCAAAGTTAAGACAGTCATAACAATATAAGGCATAAAAGCCTGTGGAATACTCATATTATATTGCAGCTCAACTTCTTTGTTCCGAGGATTGTCACTCATAATTAGGCTGTTTTCAACAGACCAGGATTTGTTGTATTTGGGAAGCCTTGAAATCAGCAGCAGAACTCCTGCTGAAAGGGCACTTGGAACAAATACCCCAAGATCAGGGTTAAGCTGGGTGACAACAACCTGCCCAAAGCCCTGGGTAATTGATACCAAGAGCACGGGGAAAAATCCCTTGCTTATAGCCTGCAGTCTACCGTAGAACCAGGCTATGGTAAAGCCAGCCAGCATATTGAGGATTGCAAGAAGCGCAGAGGCATATAGAGCAGCTGTTCCCGCATACACCAGATCTGTCTGAAGTAAAAGCGCATGCCATGCCAGTGCAAGAGTTCCGAATGTGCCAGCCCAGCAATGACCAACTAGAGGGACTACAACAGCCCAGACAGGTGCAACGCCTATTCCAATCAGCAGAGGAGCTGTAACCAGAATAGGTACACCGAATCCGGTTACTCCCTGAAGAAAGCTTGAAAAAACAACACCTATTAAAATTATCCTCAAGAGCTCATTTGGAGCTACAGAGCTGAAGGCGTGGTTAAGTACCTCAAAAGCCCTAGCCTCCCTGCTGGTTTCGTAAAGCAGGATAGCAGTTACCACAACAGAAATAATGCTCAGTGAGCTCCACAAAGTTTTGCCAGCCTCGACGAGTATAAGGTCCAGAGGAGCCTTGAAAATGAAAATGGATGAGACCAGAGTCAGTAGGAGTGCAAGAGAGGCAGCCTTTATGGCTGGCATCTTCCGGATTACCATCAGGTAGAGAAGGACAATTATGGGAACTGATGAAATTAGCCAATATATAATGTTAAATTCCATGACCATATATATACCTCCAAAATATTAGATATACATAGTATATCAAGATTTAAACGGAGTTTGCACATTTATGTAAAAAAGCAAAAATAATAATATCTGGATAAAGTTTTTAATGAATGTATTCCATTCCTGTGATAGAATAGTGAAGAAAATAAAGGCATTTGGGATTACAAATAAATGGAAGCCGTTACATAATAATTAAAAATGAATTGGAGTGGTTTTAGATGAGCAAAGTTATGATCGCTTTAGGTGGCAATGCACTGGGAAGTAACCCAAAGGAGCAATTGGAGCTGGTAAGACAGACTGCAAAGCCAATAGCAGACCTGATTGAGGAAGGGCACACAATAGTTGTGGCCCATGGAAATGGACCGCAGGTAGGAATGATAAATTTATCATTTGAGATATCCAATCTAACTGACAGCAAGGTACCGGAAATGCCATTTCCTGAGTGCGGTGCAATGAGTGAGGGTTATATCGGATATCATCTGCAGAATGCAATCAAAAATGAGCTTGTTGGAAGAGGCATCGACAAATCAGTTGGAACAATAATCACACAGGTTGTCGTAGATGAAGAGGATGAGGCTTTCCAGAAGCCTTCAAAGCCGATAGGAGGCTTTTATACTCAAGAGGAAGCCAAGACTCTAGAGACAGAGAAAGGCTACACGATGATAGAGGATTCAGGCAGAGGCTACAGAAGGGTTGTCCCTTCACCAAAGCCTGTGGATATTGTCGAGATTGAAATCATAAGAGATATGGTTGATAAGGGTCATGTTGTTATAGCGGTAGGGGGAGGAGGAATTCCCACACTTAGAAGAGGTAATCATCTTGAAGGGGTTGCAGCTGTAATAGACAAGGATTTTGCAAGTGGAAAGCTCGCCGAGATGCTGGATTGCGACATCCTGTTTATCCTTACCGCAGTGGAGACAGTAGCACTTGACTTTGGAAAGCCAAATCAAAAAGAAGTAAGGTCAATGACACCTGAGGAAGCGGAAAATTTCATTGAGAACTATCATTTTGCACCTGGAAGCATGCTTCCAAAGATCAAGGCAGCAGTTGATTTTGCAAGATCCAAAGCAGGAAGGGAATCAATAATAACATCACTTGATAAAGCCAAGGAAGCAATACATGGAGAAACCGGCACAAGAATCATCCAGAAATGAATCTCGAGAGAAGCGCTTCAGACTGTGTCAGTTTTATACCAGCAATAAGAAAACCCCGGATCAAAAATGATCTGGGGTCGTGTATCCATGACTACTGACTTGCCCCCTTGAAAATCAAAGGGGAAACAAGCTTTGAAAGCTCTCCTACAATAAGAGGAATAAATGCAAAGCTTAATACTATCTTCCAATCTCCCCAGTTCAATGGGAAGGTATAGAATATATTGTTCATAGTAGGAATATAAAGAACAGCTATAAGAAGAAGGAATGCTCCCAGCGTTGCAAAGACCATATTCTTGTTTGAGAACCATCCGATTTTAAACAGTGTGTAATGCTGAGATCTGCTCGAATAAGCTCTTAGAAGTTCAGAGATAATCAAAGTTGCAAAGGTGATTGTTCTTACTTCAATGATGTTCTCGACACCATAGACATCCAATGCTATAAGATAAGCTGCTAAGGATGCTCCAGCAACTGCGAGACTCTGGAAGGATACCCCAATAAGCATTTTCCTGTCAAGTATTGCCTCCTTCGGATCCCTTGGGGGTACATCCATGATATTCGGCTCGCCTTTTTCAACCCCCAGAGCAAGAGCGGGGAAGCTGTCAGTTACAAGGTTAAGCCAAAGAAGCTGGATTGCCAGCAATGGAACCGGAAGGTTCAACAATATACTCACAAATACAAGAAGGATTTCTCCTATATTACAGGAAAGAAGGAAATATACGAATTTCTTTATATTCGAGAATATTATTCTGCCCTCTTCAACAGCTGCCACAATGCTTGCGAAATTGTCATCTGTAAGTATCATATCAGCAGTATTCTTTGCCACGTCAGTCCCCGTAATTCCCATGGAGATTCCGATGTCTGCCTTCTTGATCGCCAAGGCATCATTGACACCATCTCCGGTCATGGCTGCAATATCACCGTTTTCCCTCAGAGCAGTCACAATCCTTACCTTGTGTTCCGGTGAGACCCTTGCAAATACCTTGGTTTCCTTTACTACCTCTCTAAGCTCATCATCAGACATAGAGTCTATCTTGCTGCCCATAATTGCCTGTTCTTCCCTTTCAGCAAGACCCAGATCCCTTGCTATGGCAAAGGCAGTTTCTCTGTAGTCTCCTGTGATCATAATAGTATTTATACCGGCGTTTTTGCATTTTGCAATTGCTTCTCTTGCCTCCGGTCTAGGTGGATCGATCATCCCTGTAAGACCTACAAAAATCATATCATTCTCGTGCTCATCAGGGGTCGGCTCCTGAGGAACCTTTTGATACTCCTTGAATGCAATTGCAAGAACCCTGAGTGCATCCCTTGAGAATTCACTGTTCTGACGAAGCAGATCCTTTTTTATTTCATCCGTTAGCTTAACGACATCACCATCAAGAAGCACCTTTGCACACCTGTCTATGACTAAATCAGGGGCTCCTTTTGTGAAGGATACAATCTCGTCTTTAGTTGCCATTTCGTGGAAAGTGGTCATCATCTTCCGTTCAGAGTCAAATGGTATTTCCTCTATCCTGGGATATTTTCCGCTGATTGTCTTTGCTACGATTCCGCCCTTTTCAGCCAGGGTCAGGAGAGCTCCCTCAGTAGGGTCCCCGATAATCTTGAACTGGTTATCCTTCTCCTCAAGCTTTGCATCGTTAACAAGGGATGAAATGGTAAGAAGAAGGTTTAGACCCTTTACATCCTCAACTTCTATTTCGTTTCCATCCAGAAGAAATCTTCCCTCCGGCTCATATCCTCTGCCCTCCACATCAATGACCTTTCTATTTGTATACAGCTTCACAACAGCCATTTCGTTCTGTGTAAGCGTACCTGTCTTGTCTGTACATATTACAGAAGTTGCTCCAAGGGTTTCAACGGCAAGGAGCTTCTTCACAATTGCGTTTCTTTCAACCATCTTATTCATGCCGATTGCCAGTACGATTGTAACAATGGCTGGAAGTCCTTCTGGTATAGCTGCCACTGCAAGACTGATTGAAATCATAAACATCTCAAGGAGATCACGACCCTGAATTATACCTATTCCAAATACTGCAATACAAACTATGATAACAGTAATTCCAAGAATTTTTCCAAGCTGATTCAGTTTTTTCTGAAGAGGTGTACTTTCTTCTTCGTAGGATTGTATCAATGTTGCAATTTTTCCGATCTCAGTTGTAGCTCCTGTTTCGACCACGACTCCAATTCCACGGCCATAGGTTACAATTGTGCTCATATAAGCCATATTGTGCCTGTCGCCAAGAGAGGTATCCTCATCAAGCTTAATTGATGCCTTTTTTTCCGAGGGAACAGATTCCCCTGTAAGGGAGGCTTCCTCAACCTTAAGATTTGAACTCTCAACAAGCCTTAGATCAGCTGGGATTATATCTCCAGCTTCAAGAATTACCACATCTCCGGGAACAAGTTGTGCAGCCTGAATTTCCTGTGTCTTGCCATCCCTTAGGACCTTTGCAGTAGGCGAGGCCATTTTCTTAAGGGATTCAAGAGCCTTTTCCGCCTTTCCTTCCTGGTATAATCCAAGCATGGCATTGACTATTACAATTGCCATAATTACCAGTGCATCCTTGGTTTCTCCTACAAAAATAGATACGATTGCCGCTGAAATAAGTATAAGTATTAGAAAATCAGAGAACTGAGCAATTACCTTGGACAGGAAGCTCTTACCCTTCTCTTCCTTCAATTCATTAGGACCGTACTTGTCCAGTCGCTGCTCTACATCCTGTGAGGACAGTCCCTCTGAGAATTGTACATTCAGTTCTTCAGATACTTCCTCAGGATTCTTTCGGTACCATTCCATATTAACCCTTCTTTCTTTTTGTTATGACAGTAAATATATACCCAAATACCAAAAAAAATACGAAGACTTTCGCTCATCAGTAAAATGAACAAAAGTCTTGCTTCCAAGCTACTCCCTTTCGCAAATTTGATTATATAATTGTTTAGCCTACAAATCAAGTTGAATCATCGAAAGGTATGCTCAAAATTCCAAATCAATTGACTTATCTAGTATATTAAGAGATAATTCACTTAAATAAACAAAAAAACGGAGTGATTCAGATGAACAACAAGATACTTGTGGTAGATGATGAAAAAGCCATTGGCGATATAATAAAGTTCAATCTTGAAAAGGAAGGCTTTAAGGTTACAGTTGCATATGACGGAGAAGAAGGTCTGGAGAAAATCAAGCTTGCCAACCCGGATCTTCTTATACTTGATATAATGATGCCCAAGAAGGACGGCTTCCAGGTATTGAAGGAAATCAGACCTACCTTCAGATTTCCTGTTATTGTCCTTACGGCAAAGGAAGAAGAGGTAGACAAGGTACTTGGCCTGGAACTGGGCGCTGATGATTACATGGTAAAGCCCTTCAGTATGAGGGAGCTTGTTGCGAGGGTCAAGGCAAACCTTAGAAGGCTGGACTACGACTTGTCTGCAGGAAACGGAGCTGCTGAGATCACCTCCCAGGATTTGGAGATTGATTTCAGCAAGTATGAAGTCAGGAAATATGGAAAGGTTGTAGAGCTTACCTTGAGGGAGTTTGAGTTGCTTAAATTCCTGGCCTTAAGCGCAGAGCAAGTATTTACAAGAGAGCAACTCCTTGAGAAGGTGTGGGGCTACGAATATTACGGCGATATCAGGACAGTTGATGTTACAGTTAGAAGATTGCGGGAAAAGATTGAAGATGACTCAGGCGAATTCCAATATATACTTACCAAACGAGGCGTCGGATACTATTTCAGGAGGGTCTGATATGTTTTCCAGCATCAGGTGGAAATTTATCGTGGTGTATTTTCTTCTGGTTTTTATCGCCATGGTGATAATAGGAATTTTCATAGTAAACAGGATGGAGGATCAACAGCTTGAAGCAGCTAGATCTTCGATGGAGCAACAGATAGAGACTGTAATGTCCACCTCCAGCTATATTTCTACCGGTAGCTGGACTGAAAACAGGGAGGAAATCCAAAGCACTCTGAATGACTGGAGACTTGGTCTGGGTGAGACTCTTTATGTAATCTATGATGAGGAAGTTCCCAAGATACTTGCCACTACAAACAAGCAGTATGAATCAATAGTTGGCAATAATGCTCTGTCATACAGGTATACTGACCCTACTATAATAAGTAGGGCCTTTGAAGGCGAACGGTCCGAGTCTGTCATTATGGACCAGGTGGCTGAAACTGAGTTCATGCACCTGGCTGCACCTGTATTTTCCAGTGTGGGAAAGATAAACGGAGTCCTTTACATGACATCTGATCTTTCCAATGTCACCAGGACAATTGAAGATTCAAGGGCAATACTTACAAATGCAACACTTATTGCACTTGGAATAACCATCGTCCTCGGATTTTTCATAGCAAGCAGCATAACGGGACCCATAAGGGATGTTACCAAGAAAGCTGAGAAAATGGCTTTGGGAGACTTCGACCAGTTTGTTGAGGTAAAATCAGACGATGAAATCGGTCAGTTGGCAGGAATGTTCAATCATCTTACCCTTAAGTTGAAGGATACCATCGAGGAGATGGACCTTGAAAGGAGCAAACTTGATACAATCTTCAGCTATATGGCTGAGGGTGTAATTGCTGTGGATAAAAATGGAAGTATTATTCATGCAAATCCCATAGGTCAAAAGCTCCTGGAGATCGATGACGAATTTCTTGACAGGGCGGGGACATTCGACTTGGGTAGGCTGGGGATGGAAAACATTGATTACACAAAGCTGGAGACTCTCAACGGTGAAACCACATTCCAGAAGGATGAAGGGATATACAAAGTTAAATATGCCCCATATAAGAATGAGGGAGACAACATAGCAGGTGTCATTATGGTCCTCCAGGATATAACCCAGGAACACAAACTGGACAATATGCGCAAGGAGTTTGTGGCAAATGTATCCCATGAGCTGAAGACTCCGATCACAACAATAAAGAGCTACGCTGAGACCCTTATGAACAATGATGTAGATGCTTATACAGAGCAGAAATTTCTTTCAGTTATAGACAGAGAATGCGACAGGATGGGAAGACTTGTAAGAGATCTTCTGCAGCTGTCAAACATAGACTATCAAAAGGCAAAGTGGAACAGGACAGGAATTTCAATAAGAGAGATTCTTGTTGAGTCAATATCAAAGCTGCAGCTTCTGACAGATGAAAAGAACCAGAAGATCGTCTCCCATGTTCAAGAGAATTTACCTGAAATAAAGGCGGACAGGGATGGAATCGAGCAGGTAATTCTGAATATACTCTCCAATGCAATAAAATATACAGACAACGGCGGCACAATAAATGTAACCGCTGAAAGAAGAGATCGCTGGATCGAAATCAATGTCTCAGATGATGGCATCGGAATTCCAGAGGAGGATATAGGAAGGATATTTGAACGCTTTTACCGAGTGGAGAAGGGAAGAAGCAGGGACATGGGAGGTACTGGTCTGGGATTATCCATTGCCAAGGAGATAATTGAGGCCCATGACGGGACAATAAATATTAGCAGTAAAAAGAACCGGGGAACCGTTGTAAGCATAACATTACCGGTGATGTAATTTAGTTTTAACCCTTCTGTAATATGTTTGTAACATAATAGGGGTATAATTCAATTGAATGAATATGAGATAAAGGGGGTTAGGGTATGTTTAAAAGAACGTTGGCCAGTTTGATGATAATGATGGCGGTTCTTGGTTTTGCAGGCTTTTCACATGCATCGGGATTAACAACAGATACTGCAATATCAACAAGAGCTGATTACGAAATAATAAAGCCGGAAAGACAAATTTATTCATCAAGTGAGAGAGTTGTACTTTTTAACGGCAAGGCTCCCTCAGGAACAGAAATTACAATTGAACTTTACGGCACGACGGATTTGACCAGAAGAAGCTTCAACCTGGACAGATTACCTGCTCCTGATGATTATATATTAAGAACAAGGGAAACCGTTACTTCCGGAAATCTAGGATTTTTCCAGAAGCAGATGGACCTTGTAAGCGGGATCAACAAGCTAGTAATCGATTTTGGGGTTGAAGAGGTTGAAAACAAGGAATTCATAGTTTACAAATACGATACAGTAAGAACTGACATAAGGCTTCCATATACAAGAGACACAGGTGGAATAAGGATGCCATTGATAAGATAAATTTACAAAAGGAGAGGTTTGGATGAAGGAAAAAATAAAGACCATTCTCCTTTTTCTTTTGGTGGGAACAAGTCTGGCAATGACACAGCAATTATGGATGGAATTTCCTGAGAGAATAACAAGGGTTTTTAAACCAGAGATTTCGTACTCGTCATCCTATCTGCTTTCTGATATGATCGCACCCGACAAATACCTTGTTGGCTTCGGTCAGAACAGCTATACAATGATTTACGATGCAAACAAGTACGGAATATGGGATAAATCAAAGGAATCAATTGCTCGGATCCTAAGCTCAGACACCATTAGGACAGAGGAACCCGAATCAGGATACAGACCTGGTGAATCAGGGGAAACAGCTGTAGTATTTTATTTCCCCGAAAGCATAAGCACATATATACTGGCAAAGGCATGGGATGTAGATAAGCCCAACGACTTAGTGGATACGATACCTTTTGTGGACAGAATTTCCATAGTAAGAGGTAGCGGGGGTCCTTTTTTTGTTTTTTCAGGAAGTGACAAGGACGTAATCATCAGAGATCCTGAAATATCCATAGACAGTGTAATTGCAGAGATAAGGGAGCTTGAGGAAAGCGACGACTTTGATTATTACTATTCCCTTTCAGAGATATTCCAGGCTGGCGTTGGAGACATCTATGTACCATATGAAATAAGACACAGCCTTCCGGTGGTATATGTCAGCAATGATGTCATTACGATGACATCCCAGGAGAAGAATACGCTGGCAGAGAGATTTCTGGAAAAGGAGATAGACTATATTAGACAGATTGTCGAGAGCAATGGTTCAACAATCTACATCTACAACAACAAGGTTTTGAAATTTAACCTGAATGGAACCGTGGAATACTTCCACTCCCTTGAGGATACAATAAGGGAGAGAAATCTTTATATGAGTCTTTCAACTGCAGCCGAGTTTATTTCCCAAAAAGCATACTCCGCAAAGGGAATGTACCTGGCTGGAACTGAGGAGATTGAAGCCGAAGGCAGTCTGGGTTACAGATTGACATACAGATATCGGATCAGGGGAATACCGGTGCTTCTTGGAAACCGCGAGGTCAGTGAATATGTACAGATTGAGGTTTTCAACAATCAGGTCAGAAGCTACAAGCAGCTTTTCAGAGGAGAACTTGACCTTGATATTGCACATCTGCAGGACAGCAGGGATATTATGCCATCCTTTGATGTAATGGACCAGAACTACATGTATCTGGAAAGTGAGTATCTCCAGTATTCAGGTGAGAGCAAGGAAGCGCTTGGGGACCAGATTGTAGAGAAGGTTCTTGGATCAGTCGAGGATATAACCATCGCATATTATGATGCCGGACTTATGGATCAGGAAGAGAGACTTGTCGGGATATGGATTATCAGAGCACATGGAAAAGTATATGCATTCAATGCCTATACTGGTACGCTTGTTTACGAAGGATAGGAGGGTGACAGATGGATTGGTCCAAAGCTAAAACAATACTTATAGTCGCCCTAGTTGTAACAAATATATTCCTGGCGTATTTTCTCTTTGGGGAACAGAATATTTCTGATGCTACCACTGAACCAGAATTTCTAGAGGAGACAGAAGAAATTCTGGGAAGAAACGGTATCGTTTTGAATGCAGAAATACCCACAGACACAAAGCAGCTATACAACCTGATTGTTGAATATGAGCCTATGGAGGCAATCGGAATAAACAGTAGGTTCTTCAGTTCAAAGGGGGAGGTTCAGCAGGGAGATGGTGCAATTGTTGAAATTGAGACAGAGGATGAATCCATCACCGTAATAAACGACAAGCTCCTTATCTATGAAAGGATCAGCCTGGTTGAAGATAGAACCGTTGGAACTCTTGAACAGGCCATAAAAATAGCTCTGGGATTTCTTGAAGAAAGAGGTTATGGGACGGAGGATATGAGTCTTTCCTACTGGAGAGAGACAGAGAATGGGTTTTATCTGGACTTTACAAAGAAATTTGAGGATTCATACATTGAGCTAAGCTATACTGTTTTTAGAATCGAGAAAGGGCAGGTCGCAAGGATGGAGAGAACCTGGCTGAACACCAAGGACATAGAACAGACTGATTACAAAATTGTCCCGGCACCAAAGGCAATACTTGAGCTGCTGAGCATGGAGGATGCAAGGAATAAGACAATCACGGAAATATCACTGTGCTACTATTTCGATCCTGAGAAGCAGGATTACCTAGATGATTACCAGCAGGCTAGGGAAGGTAGAGCAGTCCCAGCCTGGAGGGTTCAATTCCAGGATGGCTATGATGTTATACTGGATCTTGAATAAAGAAGGTTATCCTTCTTTTTTTTTGCCCGTTACTATATAATTAAGAAAGAATCACAACCAAGGAGGTTCTCCAGATGACTGTAAGAGTTTGCTCGCTTTCAAGCGGAAGCAGTGGAAACTGCCAATATATTGAAACAGAGAATACAAGGATAATTATAGATGCTGGATTTTCAGGGAAGAGGATTGAGCAGCTTTTAAGTGAAATCAAGGTGGATCCAAGTAGCCTTGACGGAATTCTTGTGACCCATGAGCACATAGACCATTCAAAGGGTGTTGGCGTTCTGTCAAGGAGATACGACATTCCTGTATACGCCAATGAAGACACCTGGAATGGAATGGAGAAAATTGTAAAAAGTGTAAAGACATATAATACTAAGGTATTTAAGACAAATAAAAATATTGAGTTAAAGGATATTCTTATTCACCCATTCAATATATCCCACGATGCAAACGACCCAGTGGGATATATAATATTCAGCAACAAGACAAAGCTAAGCTTTGTAACGGATACAGGATGGATAAACGAGGGTATAATAAAAAAGATAAGCAATTCGCACTTCTACTTTATGGAATCCAATCACGATGTAAAGATGCTTAGGGAGGGAAGCTACCCCATGATGCTGAAAAAGAGAATAATGAGTCCAAAGGGTCATCTTTCAAATGATGACGCTGCTGATACCCTGTCAGAGGTCTTGAGTGGAGAAAATGAAATAGTTCTTCTTGCGCACTTAAGCCAGGACAACAACAGACCAGATCTTGCCTATTCAACAGTCAGGAACGGACTCCTCAGTCAGGGTTTTGATGTAGATAATGATCTGAGGCTTAATATGACAAACCGAGACGGTATAAGCGGAATATACACCCTTTAAATGGAGGAGGAAAAGCGATGAATGACATCAACTATAGAGGCTATTACAGTAAACCGCCTAAGCGGAGAGGAATATTTTCATTTGTTCTGGTAGCTCTTGTTGCAGGTATAATAGGGGGAATAATCAGTGTGTATATCGCCCCGACATACCTTTATGGCAAGATCTTGCCCACGCCGGAGATATATAATGAAGCTCAGCCTTCCATGGTGAACTCTGTCACAATATACCCCGTTGAGGAGATAAATGTGGTGGCAGCCGTGGCCACAAAAGCCGTAAGCTCAGTAGTGGGGATTACCACCGTATCAATTGAAAGGGATTTCTTCTGGTCAAGACCCATTGAAGGATTGGGATCCGGAGTTGTTGTAAACAGCGACGGGTATATTCTGACAAACTCACATGTAATAGGAGACGGAAATGCGCAGGATATCCAGGTGCTCTTTGAAAACGGTGAAAAACTGGAGGGTAGAGTTCTATGGTATGATGCCACACTGGACCTTGCAGTTGTAAAGGTAAGTGCAACTAATCTTCATGTCGCAGAGCTGGGAGATTCGGACGCTATAAGGGTTGGAGAGCTTGCAGTTGCAATTGGCAATCCACTGGGACTTGATTTCCAGAGAACCGTAACATCAGGAGTCATTAGCGGACTACACAGATCTGTCCAGGTCAATCAGTACAATGTGATGGAGGATCTGATTCAGACTGATGCTTCTATCAATCCAGGAAACAGCGGAGGACCCCTCCTTAATTCAACGGGAGAGGTTATCGGAATCAATACAGCAAAGATCCAGACAGGCGAGGGGTTGGGGTTCTCAATACCAATAAATCTCGTTAAGCCTGTGTTGCAGGAAATCATAGAAGAAGGAAGCTTCAGAAACGTATATATTGGATTTACAGGAAGTGAAGTTGAAATCTATGAGATTCAGATGGACACAGACCTACCGGCTGAGTATGGAGTAGTGGCAATTGAGATATTGCCGGATTCGCCGGCAGCAGAGGCTGGACTGCAACCACTGGATGTAATAACACATGTGGACAATGAGCAGGTGACAAGCATGTCAAACCTGAGAAAGATACTGTACAATTACAGGATAGGAGAAAGTGCAGTCCTTACAATAAACAGAAACGGAAACATCAGCAAAGTAACAGTCAATTTTAAGGAATTCTAGGAGGAAAAGATGAAAATATTGCTAGCCAATGACGATGGAATAATGGCCGAGGGAATCCATACCCTGGCAAAGGTCCTCGAAGAGGAGCACGATGTAATAATTGTGGCACCTGAGACACAAAGAAGTGCACAGAGCCATGCCATAACCCTTCACAAGCCAATAGTAATAAAGGAAGTGGAGCTGGAGGGAATAAAATCCCCTGCCTATAGCATATCCGGTACGCCTGCGGATTGTGTTAGGGTTGGCATGGAGGAGCTTGCAGATGATAAGATCGATGTTGTCTTCTCAGGGATAAACATGGGTCTTAATTCAGGAATGGACATTCTGTATTCAGGCACAGTGTCTGCAGCTATTGAAGCAAATCTATATGGAATACCAAGTGTGGCTGTTTCAGCTGAGTGGACCAAGAAGGGCCTAAACTATGAAATTGCAGCAAAGTATGCCTTGCAGATTTTGGAAAAGCTTGAAACTGAAAAAATGGGCATGCCCATAGTACTCAATCTGAATACACCCTATGACCTTTATGATGAATACAAGCCCATAAAGGTCTGTAAAATTGGAGGGCCGATCTATGATTATTACCTTGCCGAGAAGAATGGCAACGGTGAGAGAACTCTGAAGGTGATGGGAAGAAAAGATGCAAGCCTTGAGAAGAATACAGACAGATACTACCTGAGCAAAGGCTATGCAACCCTGACTCCTCTCAGCTACGACTTTACCAACTTCCACCTGATGGAGAAGGTAAGAGAGTGCATTGAGGAAGAGACAAAATGTGAATAAGGAATCCATTTACGGGTATCTATCTAAGAAGCTTCCCTTTGGAAGCAAAATGATGATTTTGTAAAGGAGATAGATATAATGAGTAGAAGAACTGATACATTGACAATGGGTGGGAAGCCTGTGACGCTTATTGGTACCGAAGTGAAGGTAGGAGACAAAGCACCGGACTTTACAGCCCTCAAGGGGGATATGAGCCCTTACAGCCTTAGTGATGCAGGCGACAAGATAAAAATAATTTCAGTTGTAACATCTCTTGATACAGGAGTTTGTGAGACTCAAACAATAAGATTCAATGAGGAGGCAGCCAAACTCGATGATGTAGTGATCCTTACAATTTCAGTTGATCTGCCCTTTGCTCAGAAGAGATTCTGCAGTGCAAATGATATTGACAAGGTAATAACCCTATCAGACTATAGGGATCTTGACTTCGGTACAAAGTACGGTTTTGAAATTGAAGAGCTGAGACTTCTTTCCAGAGGAATAGTTGTGCTGGATAGGGACAATACTGTAAAGTATGTTGAGTATGTGTCAGAGAATTCAAATCAGCCAGACTACGACAAGGCTCTACAAGCAGCGAGAAGTCTGATTAAGTAACTTGAATAGCATTTTGTATTCGCCTTCCTTGTGGGAGGCTTGTTTTTTTGTCAGAAATGGGCAAGAATGTGATAATATTAGGATATAGCAAGTAGAATCGAACGAATGGATCAAAATTATTGGAGGTAACACATGAATATTGATATTGTAGCAGTGGGGAAAATAAAGGAAAAGTACTTGAATGATGGAATCAAGGAATATTCAAAGAGATTATCCAGATATTGCAGTCTGGATATTATCGAGGTGGATGATGAAAAGGCACCGGAGAATCTGTCAGACAAGGAAATGGAGATTATCAAGGACAAGGAAGGTGAAAAGATTCTTTCAAAGATTTCTTCAAGTGCCTTTGTGGTAGCCCTAACGATTGAAGGCAAGCAGCTTTCATCAAGAGCCCTGTCAGAAAAATTGAACGACATAATGGTAGAAGGCAATTCACATATCATATTTGTAATCGGGGGATCCCTTGGACTGTCAAAAGAAGTAATAAAAAGAGCTAATATGAAACTCTCCTTCTCAAAGATGACATTCCCACACCAGCTGATGAGAATGATCCTTCTTGAGCAGATTTACAGGGCATTTAGGATAATGAGGAACGAGCCCTACCATAAGTAAAAGCAAGGAGGTTAACTGAATGGTAAATATTCATAAAACAACTAAGCAGGAAATTAAAGAAATGAAAAAAGAGTACAATGAGAATCTTATAGCACCAATGGATGATATGTGGGAAGAATCAATTATTGGTACTTCAAATTATTATAAAATAGTTTTCAATAATAGTGATGCTGGATATTTTTGTCTAGATGACAACAATATATTATTGGAGCTTTTTATTAAAGATGAGTTTATCGACAAGTCGAAAGAATTAATGCAATCCATCTTGGATGAATATAAGATACAAGAAGGTTTTGCAAGTACAATTGATACAAGAAGTTTGCCTTTATTTCTGGATCTCAATAATGGAATACAAACCCATACATTTTTGTATAAAGATATTTGTCATGTTAACAGGATTAATCCTTTTGATGGTGTAGAAATCAAGACAGCCATAACTACTGACATACAGAAGATTATTGAGTACCATGAAAATTGTGTTGATATAAGCGGAAGTTGGCTAAAAGCCTATTGTATAAATCTTATTAACAAGAAACAATTGTTTTTATTTTTGATGAACAATGAGATTATTGGAACTGGAGAAATAAGAGCGAGTGAAAGTCAAAAAGGATATGCACACATTGGAGTTACAGTTGCCAAAGATTGTCGAAGAAAAGGGCTAGCTTCATACATATTGTATTATTTGAAAAAAGGCTGCTATAAATATGAGATGATTCCTATTTGCTCAACAAGTATCAGCAATGTAGGATCTCAAAAAGCTATACAAAATTCAGGATTCTTTGCCTACCATCGCATTGTAAAAGTGAGATTTTAAAAAGCTACCAAAGGGGCAGTCCTCATGGCCTTGATTGGAGGATGAAAAATGGAATGAGCTATAAGAAAAGTATGTGTATATGTTATTGGAGGAGTTGGTGGCTATTTGGGAGGAATGATGGCTCGCGGTGCAAATCAATCAAAAAATAGCAACTATGAAGTATGTTTTGTTGCCAGAGGAAACATCTTGACACTATAAAAAAGGGTGGCCTTACACTGTTTACTCCACCAAAAGGTAATATTTTATGTCATCCAGTAAAATCAGTAGAAAAAGCGAGAGGACTACCAGTTATGGACTATGTATTTCTCTGTGTAAAGGGATATATATGAAAGAATAAGATCAAAGCTTAAATATGGAATCGTTCTACCTTCATGCATTTTTGTAACGTCCACTCTAAAGGAGAAGAGAGGAGCTGGAAAGATGAATAATGAAAAAGAGAACAAAGAGACCAAAGATAACAAGAAAATACCATTTGCTGGTATCGGCTTGATTTTTGGAACAGCAATAGGGGCAGCAATGAGTATTATATTAACTGGAAACACAGTAATTTGGGCAGGAATAGGAACTGGAGTAGGTCTGATTATAGGAGCAATTGCTGATAGCTATTATAGAAAAGTCTGATATTAAATATATTGGGCATAATATGAGGGATTTGCACTAGCATAAGGAGGACAAAATTTTGAAAAGCAAAATAATTCTCGAGTTGAAAAGAGGATTAATACTTTTTAGTGTTATTTTCTCATTTACAACCGTTTTAAGTAGCTCTATCCAGTTGTATCAGGGACAGTTTACTGACACAAATTTCCATATCATAAACAGAGCAGCCATAGTTTTAATAGCTGTTATAACAATCATACTCTGTGACAGAATTAAGCTAAAGAATAAGGTTTTAACATATCTTGTGCCTTACTCCATTTCAATGGGCGTTGTGTTTCTTTATGTGTGGTTTACAGGTTTACTTGAACCTTTACATCCAGATGCATATCGAGATATTTTCCTCAACTTTACGGCAATATCGATTTCTGTAATGTCCATTATTTTTATAAGAGATAAGCGTAGAATGAAAAACTAAAACCTGGTTAGAGCATGTTCTAGTTCTGCTATTCATATTTCCTAAGGCCGAGCTCAAGTGTATTACATATATTAATAATTGCTTGGCCATAGTCAAAACCTTCTTCATCGCTGTACTTTTCAATATTGAGAAGTGCAGATGTAATGGTAAACGATGCAGCTTTGGTGTCAATATCTGCTCTAAAATCACCTTTTTTCACATAAGCTTCTATGATTGTTTCAAAAAGCTTCATTGTATCCGGCATTATATCCGAGAGGATATCTTCCTTTACACTTTGAGGACATTCCTTTAGGAAACGACCTTTTAGTGCAATCATTGTTTCATCCCTATTCTCAAACTTGGATGACTCTAAAACCAGTCTTGTAATTAGACTCGAAAAACTCTCATTGGATTCATTTGCAATGTCTAGCAGAAAATTGCTTTTATCAGTACCAATATCTTTGAATACATGCTTGAACAGATCATCCTTATTATGGAAATACTGATAAAAACTTCCCTTTGGAATATCTGCCTTTTCAACGATTGAGTCAATGGTGACATTACTGTAGTGTTTTTGGGCAAAGACTTCTTTTGCTCCTTGAGTAATTCTATGTTTCTTTTCATGGGAAAGATTAAAAAAGGTTTGATTTGGCATTTGAAGTGTCCTTTCTATGATTAATGAAATACTATACGCTGTATGCTGCCTATGAGTACAAGAAAAGTCCAAGAGCTATAAAAATCAATGATGCTACAAATACTGAAAGATTTAACCTTAACCGCTTTGATTTGTCATTTAAAGTTTTTGAAGCAAATTCCCTGAATTTCTCGTAATTGAAAAGCAGAACAGATATTTTTATCAAAGACAGAGTTGTTATAACAGCAATAATCCAGCTATAATCAACATCAAGTCTAAATACTTGAATCCAAGTGAACACTACAACAGCTATACCTAATGCAGCAACAATATTTATCCAAAAAGGTTTATTTTCAGAGTATGCATGGTCCATCTCCCATTTGTTCCACTTATCTCCCAAGGAAATCATAAGAATCCTCGTAATTATACCGACAGCTGCCCATATAAAACAAAGATAACTAAAGTAATTAAAGTTCATTTAAAATCATTCTCCTTAATATGACTATTAGTCACATAGCTCTCAAGTACATATTACATCATAATGAATTAAAGTCAAGTAGTTATTTTCAAAGGATACAAGAGAGAGTTTGTTGTTGGAAACCACAAGATTTTAGGATGAGAATATGATAGTGCTTTGCCCAATCCGAAAGCAATGGTGGAAATATTTGAAGAAGCAGGGTCTCCCAGTAATTTTATCATCAATAAAGATTAAACACATCTATAAAATAATAGTCACTTGTCCGGGACTGTCCCCTAGACTCAAGTCACTACCAAAAACTGATTATAATTGACTTTTTTTGGGTATTAAATAAGTTGAACAACTCATTGTTAAGTTATTTGCTTATTGTAATATAAGGAGGAAGAATTGTGAAAAAAACAGTATTTTTGATTATGATTTTTGCATTGTTGGCAAACCTTGTTTTTCCAGGGTTGAGCTTAATTGAAGGTGATGTTATTTCAGAGAATGCATTTCTATCCGTAGCATATGGAACAGAAGGAGAAACCCAAGAGGATCCAGAGATAGACATTGATGTAGATATTAGTGATGGAACAGGTGAAGACTCGGAAGGAAGGGGTCTGATGTTTTATCTGATAGCTGGTGCGATTATAGTAGTTGTGCTGGTTGCAATTGTTTCTATGACCAATAGCAAAAAATAGAATAGAAATAAAGAGTGAACAAGAGAGATATATATTTCTACAGTTCACAAATACAACCCATAAACAACTGTTTTCAGACATTTGTGGGTTGTTTTGTTTTTTTGTTTAATTTATAATCAAATAAAGAAGTGATTTGTTAATGAAAGGCATCTAAAACCACGAAATAAAAAATATATACTATTCAGAAGATCTATGAAATCATGAAGAGAGAATAGTTGGAAAGGAAAAATTATGGCAGATAATAAAATTTATAAGATGAGTTTTGCAAAAGTCTATCCAATGTATATTGAAAAGGCGGAGAAAAAGGGACATACAAAGGAAGAAGTAAACCAAATCATCCTTTGGCTGACGGGGTATAGTCAGGGAGAGTTGGAAACGCAGCTTGAAAGACAGACAGATTTTGAGACATTCTTTGCGGAAGCACCCAAGTTGAATCCTTCAAGGAATTTAATAAAAGGAGTTGTCTGTGGTGTAAGGGTGGAAGATATCGAAGAACCTACCATGAAGGAAATCAGGTATCTGGATAAGCTGGTTGATGAGCTGGCAAAGGGAAAAGCAATGGAGAAAATTTTACGTAAATAAATAGAAAAGCCTGCTGCTTCAAAAAGCTTAACACTAGAAAATGTTGAAATAAACTATTAACGTACAGAAGAGGTGACAAACCATGATAAAAACAAAACTGATTCTGATTGATGGAATAACAGGCTCTGGAAAATCTACAACTGCACAGTTTCTAGCAGGACAGTTGATGTTTAACGGGATCAAGGCAAAATGGTACCATGAGACAGAGGACAGTCATCCTTTGGCATATGAAGAGGATGTTGAGGTTTTTTCCTCTGACCATGAAAGGGATAAGTTTATAAATACTATCCCAAAGCTATGGAGAAGGTTTGCAAAGGACGCAAAGAATTCAGACTGTGTACATATAATTGAGAGTCACCTACTTCAGGATACTGTTAGGATTTTGTTCCAGAATAATCTTGATGAGGCAAGAGTATTAGCATTTGTGAAGGAGATTGAGGATATTATAAAACCTCTTAATCCAGCTCTTGTTTATTTCAAACAAAAGGATGTAGAACATTCAATAAGAAAAATATGGAAACGTAGGGGTGAGGACTGGAAGAATTGGTTTGTTGACTCTGATATTCAGACACCTTTTGTCAAATCTAGTGGTTTGATAGGAGAAACAGGTGTTATAAAACTCTGGTCTGATTATCAGAACTTCACTGATAAAATCTATGAAGGTTATGGATTTAAGAAGTTATCCATTGATAACTCTGAAGGAAAATGGGCCACATATTATCAGCAAATCTTGAAATTTTTAAATCTGAACTTAAATTCTGAGACAGTAGACTTGAAAATTGGCGAGAAAAGAATTTATTGCGGAACATACAGAGAAAAAGAAGGGGATTTGTGTTGTTTAGTAAAGCTTCTTGATGAAAACTTGGTATGTGATCTGATCTGGCCAGATATTAGAATCCTACCAGATGTTACAAATAAGAACCTTTTCTATCTTGAATCATTTCCAATTAATATTGAGTTCATTGAAAATAAGATTGGATCAGTTGAGAGCATCCATCTAAGCGGAGCAAGAGAGGAATTTGACGGGAAGAGATTAATAAGAGTATAAGAATCTTACCAAGGGGATCCCCTTGGTAGAATTTTTTTTATAAATTAAGGTTATTTTTGTATTGACAGGAACAAAAAATAGACTTATACTAGACTTGTCAGTCTAGACTAGTGAGTCTAGTTGTAATGACGAGTATCACAAAGAAACTAGAATCTGTTTTCAGAGTTAAAAATTGTACTTAAAGACGAAGAGGAGTTTATTTATGAAAAGAGACGATATTATCAATGCTGCCATAATTGAATTTGGAGAGAATGATTATAATCATGCTAAAATAGATTCAATCATTAGCAGCTCAAAAACCAGTAAAGGGACATTTTACCACTATTTCAATAGCAAGGAGGAATTATATCTTGAATTAGCAAGAAAAGCTACTGAAAAGAAGATAGATTTTTTAAAAGCTAAAACTACATCTCATGACAAAACATCAGATAACTCCACAATATTTGAAATGCTTCATGATCAAATAAAAACAGCAATGGACTTTGCATTGGAATTCCCCGAATATACTGCTTTTGGGATAAGAATTGCTACAGAAACAAACATGGAAATAAAAGAAAAAATAAGGTCCGTAGTT
The DNA here is from genome assembly GCA_051744365.1 of Bacillota bacterium. GTDB lineage: Bacteria > Bacillota > Clostridia > Tissierellales > Tissierellaceae > Gudongella. The sequence goes on along the minus strand of JBNJCX010000011.1, from coordinate 3,902 downwards.
GGAAATACCTCTGGAGATTATTTCAACGAGCTGGTGGAGAAAAATGTAGAAGCTGGAGTGATTCGTGAAGATATTCCTTATGATGTGGTAGCGGGATTATTAAGTTTTATGCTAACTCACTATACAGATTTCATAATTAATCTAGGTGTTGAGATTGATGTTGGTAATCAGAAAAAGATATATGAGTATTTGGAGTATTATATTGCCTTTCTTGAAAACGGATTGAGAAAGTAAGTCTCGGGTCATAAGTAATAATTGATTGTTCTTGAGAAGTTCTGGATAATGATTGGTAAATGAAAACCATGGAGGAGAAGAAATGTTGAATTTAGAGAAAAATACAAAGTATGATGAGTCTTTGGATTATTACGAAATTGGATCAGGAAATCGCCTCTACACCAGAGTAGTGAGTGTTGATAAAAAGGGTAAGACAGCTATATATATCCATGGTGGAGGATCAGGTGGGAATCACACCATGTTATTACGACCGGCTAAGTGGATGATTGAACATGAATTGTTTTCTAAGGTCATACTTCCTGATAGACGGGGAGAGGGGTTAAGTAGTCCATTAAGAGAAAAGCTCACTATAAAAGACCATGCCAAGGACATGAAGGTATTATTGGACAACCTCAATGTGGACGGACCGATTACTGCTATAGGATTGTCATATGGCGGTCCAATAGCGATAGAATTGGCAGCCATGGATTCAAGGATTGATGAAGTGATTTTGATGGCATCTTCCCTTACCTTGAAGGATGTAAAAGGCTTTAGGGGTTTTCTTTACAAACATGATTTGCTTACTCCAATTGTTAAAAGGTATTACAAGAGAAATCTTGGGAAATATGACTGGAAATATTCAGAGTTCGAGAATGTTTATGATTTGAACACAGAGAAGGAGTTAATGAAATTCTTCACAGAAGAGATTAAACACACTGATAAAAAAATGGTGGAAAGCTTACTGCTTCAAAATGCTTCTACACTAGATCAAAATAACAATGGAGTTGATTCAAAAATTGAACTAGATATTCCAATCTACCAGATAATAGGTAGCGATGACGAGATATGGGAGACAAATTTGGAAAGTTATAAAGATAGATTTCCAAACATCAAATCAACAATTATTGAAAATGAAAGGCATAAAGGTGTTATTTTGAACGCTCATAAGTTTTACAAAGGTTTACTGAATATGTTATAAGAAATAATATATAGTAAGAGTTGTAGGAAACTCTATTAATATGAAAACGTGGGAGGCGAACATGAAACCCTTTATGGTATTTGGAATTGTCTTATCAAGTATTTTTGTAATAGTAGCAATATTGTTGTTTGCTTCCACGATCAACCACAAGAATCAACTACAAATCGAAGCTAAAGAATACCTGCCACTGGGTAGTATGGTTGAAGTTAATGATAAAAGGATGCATGTTTACGCTTCAGGCGAATGTGAAACTACACTCGTTTTCATGGCTGGACACGGCACCAGTAGTCCTACATATGATTTTAAACCGTTGTGGAAGAGGATGATGGATGACTTTAGAATCGTAGTAGTGGAAAAGTCAGGTTATGGCTGGAGCGATATATCAGACAGTTCAAGGGATATAGATACCATTCTTGAAGAAACACGAAAATTACTTGAGCTTCAGAGAGAAAAAGGCCCGTATGTTCTTGTACCCCACTCAATGTCAGGGCTGGAAGCAATATACTGGGCACAAAAATATCCCAAAGAGGTAACGGCAATTATTGGACTGGATCCAAGCGTACCTGAAACAACTGATCTGCTTTCCGAGCAAAAGGATGCACAGCTAAATTTATTGCATTTCATTTCAAAAATAGGATTAATAAGGTTTATGCCGGAATCTGAAGTCAGTAGAAACATGCCTCTGATGGGTTCAAATGATCTGTCAGCTTATGATAAGCTTAGGTACAAGGCTATGTTTTATAAGAGTACCCTTACAAAAGATATGCTAAGGGAAGTAGAATTCCTCAAAGAAAATGCAAGAACAGTTGAACAAGGAATAGTTCCAGTCAACACTCCTATGTACTTCTTTATTTCCGAAGAGCAGGATGCAAGTGTTGTTGGTTGGAAGGATGCATTGCTTGGTTATCTTTCAAAGATAGACACTAAAGAATACATGTTGCTTGATACAGGACACTATGTTCATCATGATAAAGCGGATATAATTGCCACGGAGATTAAGGTTTTTCTTTCTGAAATCGAGTAAGATATACAATTATTGAGGGGGTACATATGAAGTATATAATTTTTAGCTTGTTATTTATCGTAATCCATATAATATCCTACACAGTTGCCGGCATGTTGGCTTTGAAGGTTAGCAAAGATCTTTACGAGGAGCAGAAAAGGTTGATTGATTATGTTAGGGATATGTCCGTTGTGGAGGAGAGAAAGCATGTTGAAAAATGGTTTCTTCCAGCTCAGATAGTTAGGGGGTTGTTGATGTCAGTGGTTATGTATCCAATAATTGGTTTTCTTGGGGAAGCAACGTTTATAATGCGAGTGTTGTTCCTCGGAGGCTTAATGTTTATCTACACTGACTTTGCCAGTGCAGTCCCATTCCCGCATAATATTGAAGGTTTCGTGTATATGAAATCCAGGTATATCCAAAGGAAAGCTAGTGGTAAGCTTTATCTAGAAATGATAATGTACAGTTTATTCTTTGGACTGGGGGCGGGTTGGTTCCTGTTCTGATCCCATTAACAAAGCCTACCAGATGATTATTCAACTGGTAGGCTTCTATTTCACTTAATTTCAAGGAATACCTTCATGATCTCGGGATGATAATCCTCAAAAGTTGGGTAATTGTCCCTATTTTCAGTATAGTAGGTAATTGATTCAACAATCTCGTCTATATACTTAAAGCCCCGTTCACGGTCCTTTGCAAGGGCATTTTCATATGCCACTTCACCAAGAATATCCCTCAACATGATTGCCGTGTTGGCCCTTACAATATGCTCATTGACTATTGTCTCCCAGGTTGTGTAGGCCTGGTTGGACATTTCCTTCTTGATTGGCCCGTACAATACTTCTGTTTCTTCCAAAACCTCACCTTGCTGTGCAGTCAGTGGATTCACATAGGTGTGGGAGATCTCATGGACCAAGACGTTAATGAATATCTCGTGGTCATCATATACTCCAAGGGTTGGAAGCACCTCAAGAGATCCTGTCTTCAGATCAATGGATACACCGTAGGCGTTCTTTGCATGGGGAGTGACCGTGATAATCGAGTTCTGTATTGGCTTTCCGTAGAAGTCCTCAACCACTTCCTCCACATTGTATGAATTTACAATATGATGGCCCTTATCCATCATCTTTATATACTGTTCCTTGTTTTCCATGAAATATGAATCAAAGTCACTGTCCATTCTAAATGCCTTCAGATAAACCATAAGCTTTTTGAGATTCTCCTGTCCACTGGACCTTTTCATTGTAATCTCATTTAATTCAATGTCATTCCTCAATTTGAAATTCTCGTTGAAATGATAGATTGACGAAGGAATGGCATCATAGGTGTATCCCCTTATCATCATGGAGGAGAGCATCTTCACGAATTCATGGTCCTGAAAATCTTTAAACCTTTCCTTACCAGCCTCAATATAGGGTGTGTTGTCTGGGTAATTAGTGAAATCATTGCCGTTATCTGCCATCTCAATAGCCAGATAAGTGGCCTCAACCATTGGACTCACTCTAAACCTAATCCCTGAATCAAGATTGTAGTAAATGGATTTCTCGAATTCATACCCGTCAAAACGCGGATCATCCAGACTTAGATCAGGTATTGAGCTCGGAGATATACACCCGGATATAAGAAATAGTAGAGTTATGATTAAGACAATAAATCTTTTCATTACAAAGCCTCCAATATAAGCATTAGTCTTTAGTCAGTATACAT
>JBNJCX010000010.1:0-53057 GCA_051744365.1 Bacillota bacterium | reverse complement strand
GTTGATCTTGAGAACTATGAGGCCGGTGAATATCAGGTTGAAATAAATATGGAAGAGACAGAAAATCTCACTATCGACAATATTGAACCACCGGTAGCTCAGATTACAATTATAGAAGAATAAATAGAACAAGGGGGATGCTATGGAAAGGAAATACGTATTGGCAATCAATCCGGGATCGACATCCACAAAGGTTTCGATTTTTGAAGGTCAGGAGGAAATCAGGACAAAAAAACTGGATCATGGAATTGAGGATCTTAATAAGTTCAGCACCATTGCAGATCAGTATGACTATAGACAAGGTATAATTCTGGATTGGCTTAGTGATGAGAATATTGGATTAAACGAGCTGCAATGTGTTGTCGGAAGAGGCGGACTGTTAAAGTCTATTCCAAGCGGTACCTACAAGGTGACAGACGCATTGGCAGAAGATCTTAGAATTGGAGTACAGGGACAACATGCATCAAATCTTGGAGGTTTGCTTGCAAGAGGTATAGCAGATAAGGAAGGGATTCCATCCTTTATAGTAGATCCGGTAGCTGTGGATGAATTCCACGATGTTGCAAGAATTTCAGGACTGAAGGAAATTGAGAGAAAGTCTCTGGTCCACGCACTGAACATCAAGGCAGTATGTCACAGGTATGCCAGGGAGCACAATACTACTGTAGATAAGCTGAATCTTATTGTAGCTCATTTAGGGGGAGGTATCACAGTATCTCCTATTCTTCAGGGGAAAATAGTTGATGCCAACAATGCGAACCAGATGGGACCGTTTTCCCCGGAGAGGTCGGGAGGATTGCCTGTTGGTGATGTAGTAAGAATGTGCTTTTCAGGAAAGTATACTGAAGCAGAGATGAAAAAGATGATCCAGGGCAATGGAGGATTGATGTCCTATCTTGGAACTTTTGATGGAAGAGAAGTCATGGAGAGAATTGATTCAGGCGATCAGTATGCCAAGTTGATTTACGAGGCAATGGCTTATCAAATTGGAAAGGAAATTGGTCTGTGCGGACCGGTATTGAAGGGAGAAATCCAAGGAATCATACTTACTGGGGGGCTTGCATATTCCCAGTACCTGGTTGATTATATAGAAGAAATGGTATCATTTATGGCACCTGTAACAGTTTATCCCGGTGAGGATGAAATGGAAGCTCTAAACAAGGGAGCTAGGAGGGTGCTTGATGGAGAAGAGGATTTCAAACTATATGAGGAAGAGGTGGAATGATGGCAAATAGTTTTGAGAGTTTGTTTAAACTGGCGCAGGAGAAAGGACCGAAGAAAATAGCAGTAGCCGTAGCACAGGATGAGGATGTATTGGGAGCAATCAAGGTTGCTTACGAAAAAGGCATTGCTGATCCGATTCTAGTGGGAGATAGGGAGAGTATTGAGAAGCTGGCTGCAAAGCTTTTATTCAGCCTTGATGGAATCGAGATTATAGACGAAAAGGATGGCGTTGAAGCCACAAGAAAGGCCACAGAGCTTGTAAGCAGTGGAAAGGCCCAGGTTCTGATGAAGGGACTAATCGACACATCTGTAATAATGAAGGCTGTTCTTAATCCGGAAATCGGCTTGAGAACAGGTAGTGTAATAAGCCACGTTGCGGTGTTTGATGTTCCCACATATCACAAGGTATTCATTGTAACAGATGCTGCTATGATAATAGCCCCTGACTTGAACCAGAAGAAGCAGATCATTGAAAATGCAGTTCAGCTGGCCCATTCTCTTGGCATACAAGAGCCTAAGGTTGCTGTGCTTGCAGCAAAGGAGAAGGTAAGTCCTAAGATGGAGGCAACAGTTCATGCCAAGGAGTTGGCTGATATGAACAAAGCCGGTGAAATAAAGGGCTGCATTGTTGACGGACCATTTGCACTTGATAATGCAGTCAGTAAGGAATCAGCACGAATAAAGGGGATAGACAGTGTTGTTGCAGGAGATGCTGATATACTTCTTGCTCCGGATATAGAAGCAGGAAATATTCTATATAAAGCATTGAGCTTTTTAGCCAATGCAAAATCAGCAGGACTTATTGTCGGAACAAGTAGACCTATAGTACTGACATCCAGGGCAGACAATGAGGAAGCAAAGCTGAATTCAATTGTACTGGCTACTCTAATGGCCAAATAGGAGGGATTTATGGAAACTTATAGATTACTGGTAATAAACCCAGGTTCAACATCCACAAAAATCGGGGTATATGAGGATGAAAAACTGGTATTCGAGGAGACTTTGAGACATGATGTTGATGAGCTTGAACAATATGACAAAATAATCGACCAGTTTCAATTCCGGAAGGATATCATAATGGAGGCTCTTAAGAATAACAATATTGACATAGTGAGTCTTGACGGTGTAGTGGGAAGAGGGGGACTCTTAAATCCTATTGAAGGAGGAACCTACGAGGTCAATGATGAAATGCTAAAGGACCTTAGAGCTGGAGAAAGAGGAGAGCACGCATCAAACCTTGGGGCGATTCTTGCCCATGAAATTGCCAAGGAAGCAGATGCCAGAGCCTTTATCGTAGATCCTGTAGTAGTGGATGAACTCCAGGACGTTGCAAGGATATCTGGACTTAAGGGCATAGAGAGAAAGAGCATTCTTCACGCATTGAACCAGAAGGCAGTGGCAAGGAGATTCGCCAGGGAGCAAAACAAGAAATACGAGGACCTGAACCTGATTGTTGCACATCTTGGTGGAGGCATCTCAGTAGGCGCACATCGCAAGGGAAGAATTGTTGATGTTGGAAATGCACTTGATGGTGAAGGTGCTTTTTCACCGGAAAGAACTGGAGGTCTTCCTGTTGGAGATTTGGTAAAGCTCTGTTTCTCGGGAAAATATACCCTGGATGATGTAAAGAAGATGTTAAAAGGCAATGGTGGATTGGTATCCTATCTGGGAACTAATGACGGACGGGAAGTCGTCAAAAGAATCCAGGAGGGGGATGAATATGCTGAGTTGATTTACAAGGCAATGGCATATCAGGTTTCCAAGGATATCGGTGCAGCAGCAGCAGTTCTAAAGGGTGATGTGAATCAGATTATAATCACTGGAGGGATTGCCTATGACGAGATGTTTACAGGCTGGATAAAGGAAATGGTTGGTTATATAAGTGGAGTGACAGTATATCCAGGAGAGGATGAGCTTCAGGCACTTGCCGAGGGAGGACTTAGAGTACTGAGACAAGAGGAGTCTCCCAAGGTATACAGTTAGGAGAATGGAATGAATAATGACAAAAGAATAAGAATCATAGTTGGACATTACGGCAGCGGCAAGACTGAATTCAGCGTAAATTACGCGATGAAGCTTGCCAAGCGGGGAAAGAAGGTAGCTTTGGTTGACCTGGATGTTGTAAATCTATATTTTAGAAGCAGGGAAAAAACTCAAATCCTTGAAGAGAATGGGATAAGGGTCATCGGTGGTGCCTTAAAGGGCTCTTCCGTAGATTTGCCTGCAATACCCGGAGAGGTCTTGACTCCATTGCAGGATACTTCCTATGAGGCTATAATGGACATAGGAGGTAATGCTGAGGGAGCAAGAACCCTAGGTAGATATCACAGCTACTTCAAGGAGGGAGATTACGATATGTTTTTCGTGCTGAATGCCAACAGGCCCGAAACTGGGACCGTTGACCAGGTACTAGAGTATATTGTAAAAATCCAGGATGTTGCCAGAGCAAAGATAACAGGTATAATAAATAACACACATCTTTTGAAAAGTACGACTGTGGAGGATGTTATGAGAGGCTATAATTTGGCCAAGGAAGTCTCCCAAGAGACGGGCCTGCCAATTAAGTATAATGTATGTCTGGAGACTCTGGCGGATAAGCTGCCTGAGGAACTCGGAGACAACGTTTTCCCCATTAAGCTGTATATGAGGGAAGAGTGGATGCTATGAAAAAAGGAGGACCAGGATTATGGCTAAGGTTAAAGGTAATGTAATATTTGAGGACGACCTGTGCAAGGGCTGCGGCCTTTGTGTATCAGTTTGTCCTGTAAACATCATTTCACTTGATAAGGGGAGAATCAATAAGAAAGGGTACCACCCTGCATCAATAGAAGAGATGGACAAGTGTATAGCGTGTACAAATTGTGCAACTATCTGTCCTGACGTTGTTATTACTGTGGAAAGATTATAAGGGAGGGGTTACATATGACAAAAGTTCTAATGAAAGGGAATGAAGCTGTAGGAGCAGCTGCAATAGCAGCAGGATGCCATTATTTCTTTGGATATCCCATTACTCCTCAGAGTGAGGTTCCCGAATATATGTCAAGAGAGTTACCTAAGGTAGGAGGAGCCTATGTACAGGCAGAATCTGAGGTAGCTGCAATCAATATGGTTTATGGAGCATCTGGAGCAGGCGCAAGGGTTATGACATCATCATCAAGCCCAGGTATCGCACTTAAGCAGGAGGGAATATCCTACCTTGCAGGTGCAGAGTTGCCATGTATTATTGTTGATATGATGAGAGGTGGACCAGGACTTGGAAGTATCCAGCCTGCACAGGGAGACTATTTCCTTGCAACGAGAGGTGGAGGAAACGGTGATTACAGGTTGCTTGTATTGGCACCTGCAAATGTGCAGGAGCTTGTTGACCTTGTAATGGAAGGATTTGACCTTGCAGATATTTACAGAACTCCCGTAATGATTCTGGGAGATGGTATGATTGGTCAGATGATGGAGCCGGTTGAGTTCAATTATAAACCTAGAGCTGACATTCCTGAGAAGGACTGGGCAACAAGAGGCAAGGGCAATGGAAAGCAGAAAAACGTTATAAATTCACTATACCTCCAGCCAGAAGACCTTGAGGAACATAATGTACATCTTCAAGCAAAGTATGCAAAAATGAGGGAAAATGAAAAAAGAGTTGAAGTGTATAATCTTGAGGATGCAGATCTTGTAATAAGCGCTTATGGAACAACCTCACGTATAGCCAAGACTGCAATAACAAAACTTGAAAAAAAAGGCTACAAGGTTGGGTTAATCAGACCAATAAGTCTGTACCCATTCCCAAATGAAGCCTTTGATAAAATAAACGACAACTGCAAAGGTGTTCTTACAGTTGAAATGAGCACCGGACAGATGATTGATGATGTTAAACTTTCACTTAACGGAAGAATGCCGACATATTTCCATGGGAGAACAGGCGGAATGGTACCTGGTCCTGAGGAGATTGTTGATAAGGTAAAGGAAATTCTCGGAGGTGACCAATAATGGCAGTAATATTTGAAAAAACAAAAGGGCTAGTCGATATACCAACCCATTATTGTCCAGGTTGTACCCATGGAATAATCCACAGACTTGTTGCTGAGGTGCTGGAGGAAATGGATCTTCTGGATGAAGCAATAGGGGTAGCTCCTGTAGGATGTTCAGTTCTTGCATACGAATATTTTAATATAGATATGCACGAGGCTGCTCATGGTAGAGCTCCAGCTGTTGCTACTGGTATCAAAAGGGTTCACCCAAATAATTTCGTGTTTACCTATCAGGGAGATGGAGACCTGGCATCTATCGGAACTGCTGAGATCGTTCATGCAGCCCATAGAGGAGAGAAATTCACTACTATCTTCGTAAACAACGCAATATATGGAATGACCGGAGGACAGATGGCACCTACTACATTGATCGGACAGAAAACAACAACTTCTCCATACGGTCGGGATGAGGCCACAACCGGCAAACCAATCAAGATGTCAGAGCTTCTTGCAACAATAGACGGAGCAGCCTTTGTAGAAAGGGTTGCAGTCAACTCGCCTGCAAATATAAGAAAAGCAAAGAAAGCCATTAGGGAAGCATTTAAGGTTCAGCTGGAGGGGAAGGGATTCGGTATTGTTGAGGTATTGTCAACATGTCCTACAAACTGGGGTCTGACACCTGTGGAAGCGCTTAGATGGTTGGAAAAGAACATGATTCCTTACTATCCATTAGGAAACTTCAGAAAGCCAGAGGAGGTAGAATAGATATGGAAGAGAGATTGATTATTGCTGGATTTGGTGGACAGGGAGTTATGGCTATGGGACAACTTTTGACTTACTCCGGAATGGTTGAAGGAAGGAATGTATCATGGTTGCCGTCATACGGGCCAGAAATGCGCGGAGGTACTGCAAACTGTAATGTTACAATATCATCAGATCCAGTGGGATCACCCGTTGTACTTGAGGCAACTACAGCTGTTGTATTGAATCTCCCATCACTTGATAAGTTTGAAGAGAGTGTTGTACCAGGTGGAAACCTTATGATAAACTCATCACTTATTGAGAAGAAGGCAACAAGAGATGATATAAACGTGTATTACATTCCAGCAAATGATATAGCTATAAAGCTTGGAAATCCCAAAATTGCCAACATGGTAATGCTTGGTGCATACATTGAGATTACAGGAGCAATTAAGATTGAATCTGTATATGAGGCCTTTGGAAAGGTTTTTGGAGAGACAAAGGCTCATCTTCTTCCTATAAACAAGGAAGCACTTCAAAAGGGAGCAGAAGCTGTTAAAGACCAGATAAAAGTAAATGCATAGACAATGAAGAAGCCAGACCGTTTTAGGTCTGGCTTCTTTTAGCTTAAGGCTTCTTCAAATTCATCCATAAGATTATCTACAGTAGAGATTTTGTCGATTAAATATCCCTTTTTACCAATGAACACCAAGCCGTTGTCCACATCTCCCTGGACAGCTCTTACAAGAGCACTGGTTATACAATAAGGTGCTGTGGCAGGGTTACATGCTTTGAGACAGTTATAGCATTTGGTGATTTTCTCTCTTTCCATAGAGACCCTTTCAATATAGGGATTTATCACAGCTTGTCCAGGCATTCCAACTGGGCTTGTAATATAGCCGATTGCATCCTCCGTGGATTCCACATATACCATCTTGTAATTCTCATGGGCATCACATTCCTCAGTGGCAACAAATCTTGTTCCCATCTGAACTCCGTCCGCCCCCAAATCCAAGAATTTTTTAATGTCTTCACCATTGTAGATTCCTCCTGCAACGACAATCTGTGCAGTTTTTCCGGACTTTTCTTCAAATGGCTCAATGGCTTTCTTTACTTCATGGAAAATATCCTCAAGCTCGGGAATTGATTCACTTGTGAGCACTTCTTTGCTGAACCCAAGATGTCCACCTGCAAGAGGACCTTCTATTATTATTAGCTCTGGGAAATAATCATACCTTTTCATCCATAACTTGGTAATTACTGCAGCAGCCTTACCTGAGGAAACTATGGGAGCAATTTTTGTTTTACTTCCCTTTACAAGTCCCGGTAGGTCATTTGGCAAGCCTGCTCCAGAAATTATCAAATCAATTTTTTCTTCCACTGCTGCCTTTACCATTTCGGCATAATTCTCAATGGCAACCATAAGGTTTACTCCAAGGATTCCAAGTGGACTTTTTTCTCTAGCCAGTCGTATTTCTTTTCTTAATGCCCTTATATTTGCTTCCTTGGTGTTGGTCATAAAATCCGGTTCCCTGAAACCAATCTGAACACCTGAAATTACACCTACGCCACCTCTGTTGGCAACAGCTGATGCCAGTCCTGAAAGAGATACGCCTACTCCCATTCCTCCCTGAATTATAGGAAGGCGGGTCATTTTGTCTCCTATTTTCAATTGTTTCATCAATATACCTTCTCTCTATTAATCTATGGCAAATAAAAATTCACCTTCTGCGGCAACCTCGTCATCAACATAGGCAATACCCTGACCGATTCCTATTGTACCACGTAATTTTGTTATTTCAACATCCATTCTCAGAACATCTCCAGGCTGGACCTTCCTTTTAAATCTAAATTTGTTTATTCCTGCGAAGTAAGGGGTTTTTCCTTTGAAGTCATCTCTGCCTAGAAGTATCACTGCTCCTACCTGAGCCATGGTTTCAATTATTAATACACCGGGCATAACAGGATTTCCGGGAAAGTGTCCCTGGAAGAAAGGCTCATTTATGGTAACAAGCTTATACCCTGTACCCTTTTTGCCTCCCTCTTCCACCTGGACTCTATCCACGAAAAGAAAGGGCTGCCTGTGGGGAATAAGTTCCATAATATCTCTGATACTGTATGTTTTCACTGGTTTACACCTCCCTTCAAACATCATTGGAGGAAATAAAATGTTGATTAAATCCTCGTTTTGTACTATACTGTTGTTAAGTTTGCATGTTCCTATAAACAATGATAATTTAAAATAGAAAAATTTGCAAACTTTTAATCCCCCTAAATAACCAGGAGGTGGTAAATTGAATAAAATATCTGTAGGAATCACAGGAGTAGGAAGCTATCTTCCCGAGAATGTGATGACCAACGATGATCTGGCCAAGATTGTTGATACAAGCAATGAATGGATAGTGTCAAGGACCGGTATTGAGGAGCGAAGAATTGCGGACAAGGATCAGGTAACATCGGATCTTTCCACAATAGCAGCATGGAATGCTCTTAAGGATGCAGCAATTGAACCGGAGGAGCTGGACTTGATAATTGTAGCTACGGCAACGCCGGACTATATATTTCCTTCAACGGCTGCAATGGTTCAAAAGAACATCGGAGCAAACAAGGCAGCTGCATTTGATATAAGTGTTGGATGTTCAGGGTTCGTTTACGGATTGGTCACCGGAGCAAACTTTATTTCGTCGGGAATGTACAAGAAGGTTCTGATAATAGGTGCTGAAACCCTGTCCAAGGTAGTGGACTGGGAGGACAGAAATACCTGCGTTTTGTTTGGAGACGGAGCGGGGGCGTGTGTTTTGGAACCATGTGACGAAAGTTTTGGGATTCTTTCTTCAGAGCTTGGGTCAGATGGTGTCAAAGGAGACGCATTAATAATACCTGCAGGAGGGTCTAGATACCCTGCTACAGAAGAGACAGTAAAAAATAAGCTTCATACCATCAAGATGGATGGTAAGGAAGTATTCAAGTTTGCTGTGAGAGTAATGGAACAGTCCTCACTGAGAGTTCTGGAGAGCGCAGGACTGTTAAAAGAGGAATTGGATTTCATGATATCTCACCAGGCAAACAGCAGAATTATTGATGCAGCAATGAAAAAACTAGGATTGAGTAAGGATAAGACTCATATTAATCTTACAAAATATGGGAATACGTCTGCAGCCTCCGTGCCAGTAGCTCTGGATGAGGCTGTAAAAAGCAACCTTATAAAAAAAGGTGACAATCTGCTCTTGATTGCATTTGGAGCAGGAATGTCATGGGCATCTGTTGTCCTTAAGTGGAACAAGGAGGTAAGCAATGTTTGATTCAAGATTGAAGGAGCTTCTTGGAATCAAGTACCCCATATTCCAGGGAGGGATGGCGTGGGTTGCAACCAGTGAACTGGCAGCTGCAGTTTCGGAGGCCGGTGGACTTGGAATTATTGCAGCCGGTAATGCACCAGGGGACTATGTTAGAAATGAAATCAGGAAGCTGAAAACGATGACTGATAAACCATTTGGTGTAAATATTATGCTTTTATCACCATTTGTAGAGGATATTGTAGATATTGTCTGTGATGAAAAAGTACCTGTGGTAACCACAGGAGCAGGGAATCCCGGGAAGTTTCTTCAAAGGTTCAGGGAACAAAATATAAAGGTGATTCCTGTGGTTCCTACAGTGTCTTTGGCCAAGAGATTGGAAAAGCAGGGAGTTGATGCCCTTATAGCTGAGGGTACCGAAGCTGGTGGACATATAGGAGAGCTTACTACAATGGCTCTGGTCCCCCAGGTATGTGATGCTGTTTCAATACCAGTAATAGCTGCTGGCGGAATTGCAGACGGAAGAGGAGTAGTTGCAGCATTGGCCCTTGGTGCAAACGGCGTACAGCTTGGTACTAGATTTGTGTGTTCAACAGAGGCAAAGGTACACCAGAATTACAAGGATAAGCTAATCAATGCAAAGGACAGGGATGCACTTGTAACTGGAAGAAGCACGGGACATCCTGTAAGGGTAATCAGAAACCAGTTTACCAGGGAATTCATGGAACTGGAGAAGACGGGAGCCACTGTTGAAGAGCTGGAAAGGATGGGTGCCGGTAGACTGCGATTGGCGGTTGTGGAAGGTGACGTTGACAAAGGCTCTGTAATGTCTGGACAAATTGTCGGGATGATCAGAGACATAAAACCATGTAGTGAAATAATCGAACAATTGATTGATGAAGCTAAAAGGGTTTTAGGAAGCCTGAATGATCGTGAAGGGGGTGAAAGAGATGAGTAAGCGTGCATTTATCTTTCCTGGTCAGGGAGCACAACATATTGGGATGGGACAGGATTTTTTCAATAAGATCAAGGAATCAAAGATGGTCTTTGAAGAGGCTGATGACACATTGAAAAGTCAACTTTCAAGGGATATCTTTGAAGGCAATGAGGAAGATCTCAAAAAAACAGAAACAACTCAGCCAGCCATCCTCACTGCAAGCATTGCAATGCTTAGAGCCATTGAGAAGGAAGGCATCGACTGTGATTATACAGCAGGGCTTAGTCTTGGAGAATATAGTTCTCTTGTAATGAGCAAGGCGCTAAGGTTTAAGGATGCATTGTCCATAGTAAGACAGAGAGGCAGATTCATGCAGGAAGCAGTACCTGATGGAGTTGGAGGCATGGCTGCAATACTTGGACTTGATAGGTCCAAATTACCTGAGGTTCTGCTTTCAGCGAAGGATTACGGAATAGTTGAGGTAGCAAACTATAACAGCCCTGAGCAGATAGTAATATCCGGAGAAAAGAAGGGACTGAAAATTGCTTGTGCAAAAGCGTTGGAGGAAGGTGCAAAAAAAGCTGTAGATCTTCCTGTAAGCGCACCATTCCATACTTCCATGCTGTCATCAGCAGGAGATAGACTTAAATTAGAGCTTGATAAAATCAGTATCGGTGATTTTCAGAAAAAGGTCATAACTAATGTCGACGGAAGGACTATCGACAGCAAGGATCAACTTGTTTCAAAGCTTGTGGATCAGGTTTCACATTCAGTTCTTTGGCATCAGTCCATAGAATATATGATAAATGAGGGAGTGGATACCTTCGTGGAAATTGGTCCCGGGAAGTCGTTGTCAGGCTTTGTCAAAAGGATTGGAAAATCCATGGGCAGGGAAGTAAAAGCAATGAATATTTCTGACATGGAAAGCTTCAGAAATACATTGGGAAAGCTGACAAAGGGGGCTTAGAAATGGATAACAAGGTGGCACTGGTCACGGGAGCAAGCAGAGGCATAGGAAGGAATATCGCCCATGGTCTCGCCAAGGAAGGCTGTACTGTGGCCATAACATACAACAGCAATGAAGAGCTGGCAAAGGAAGTAGTAAGTGAGCTTGAGAAATATGGCTCAAAGGTTGTAGCTTTCAAGGCTGATATAAGTATCAAGGATCAGGTTGACAATTTAATAAGAGAAATTCAGGAAGAGCTTGGTTCAGTTGATATTCTAGTGAACAATGCTGGAATTACAAAGGACAATCTTATCATACGAATGTCTGAAGATGACTGGGATTCAGTTATGGATGTGAATCTGAAGGGAGCATTTCTGGTCACAAAGGCAGTTGTCAGGGGAATGATGAAAAAGCGGTATGGCAAGATAATCAATATTTCATCAGTGGTTGGAATAATGGGCAATGCCGGACAGGGAAACTATTCTGCATCCAAGGCAGGGCTCATAGGGTTCACAAAGTCCATGGCAAAGGAGCTTGCCAGCCGTGGAATAAGGGTAAATGCGATAGCACCTGGATTTATCAGGACTGATATGACTGACAGCCTGAAGGAGGATGTTAAGGAGGCAATGCTTTCCCACATACCACTGGGATATTTTGCAGAGCCTGATGAAGTAAGCAATCTGGTGGAATTTCTGGCCAGTGAAAAATCAGACTATATAACAGGTCAGGTTATCCAGATTGACGGAGGAATGAACATTTAAATTTAAGGAGGAAATGAAATGATATTTGACAAGGTTAAGAAAATAATTGCAGAGCAACTGGATTTAGAAATGGAAAGGGTAACAATGGAGGCTTCACTTATGAAGGATCTTGAGGCAGATTCACTGGATGCTGTTGAAATAATGATGGCCCTAGAGGATGAATTCGATATAGAGGTACCTGATGAAGATGCAGAAGGATTCAAGAATATCGGAGACATTGTAAAATACGTAGAGGCTAAGCAAGCTTAGATAAAAAGTGAGGTGTGAGGATGAAAAGAGTTGTAATTACGGGGCTTGGTGCCATAACACCGATTGGATCCGGGAAAGACCAGTTCTGGGATTCCCTGTTATCTGGAAGGTCTGGAGTAGGATATGTTACAAAATTTGACAGCAAGGATCACGATGTCAAAATTGCAGCGGAGGTAAAGGATTTTGACCCCACGGAATACATGGGAAAGAAGGAAGCCAAGAGAATGGACCTGTTCAGCCAATATGCCATAGCTGCAACCAAGCAGGCCATTGAAGACTCAGGACTGGATCTGGAAAAGGTTGATACAGAAAGAGCAGGAACAATTATCGGTTCAGGTATCGGGGGAATTTCAACACTGGAATCTGAGAAGGAAAAAATGGATGACAAGGGACCAGGAAGAATAAGCCCTTTGTTTATACCAATGATGATATCAAACATGGCTGCAGGACAAGTATCAATGGCTTTCGGTCTGAAGGGTTCATCTATGACAATAACGACTGCATGCGCATCAGCGACACACGCCATAGGTGAAGCCTTCAGAATGATAAAGTCGGGAAATCTTCTTTTTGCAGTGACAGGTGGAACAGAAAGCTCGATTACTCCACTTGCCATGGCAGGGTTTATTTCCATGAAGGCACTTTCAACAAACAATGATAATCCTCAGTCTGCTAGCAGACCATTTGATAAAAACAGGGATGGATTTGTTATGGGAGAGGGAGCTGGGATAGTTATTTTAGAGGAGCTGGAACATGCCCTTCAAAGAGGCGCAACAATTTATGCTGAGATAATCGGATATGGTTCCACTTCAGATGCATTCCATATTACGCAGCCAGACCCGGAGGCAAAGGGAGCAAGAAATGCGATGTCGCTTGCCATTAGTGAAGGGGTAATAAAACCGGAGGATGTTCATTATATAAATGCTCATGGTACAAGCACATACTACAATGACAAGCTTGAAACCCTGGCTATTAAGTCTTTGTTCGGAGATCATGCCAAAAGCATCAACATAAGCAGTACAAAGTCCATGACGGGGCATCTGCTGGGTGCTGCGGGGGGGATTGAAGCCATAGCAACTTCGCTTGCCCTATATTACGGTGTTATACCGCCAACTATCAACTATGTTACTCAGGATGAGGAGTGTGATCTGAACTATACCCCAAATCAGGCGGTCAAGAGAGATATTGGCTATGCGCTTTCAAACTCTCTTGGGTTCGGAGGGCACAATGCGAGTATATTGCTAAAAAAATATTAAGTAGGGTATCTTTAGTAAGCTGATCTGGAAATGACCTGATCAGCTATTTTTTCATCCAGCAACAAGGGTTTTATGCTATACTATTATGTATAGTGATGGAGGTAAAATATGGAGATATCTATACCTGTATATATAGAAAATATTATTGAAAGAATAGAAAAGGCAGGATTTAGTGTCCATCTAGTGGGTGGATGTGTAAGGGATTCTATTTTAGGAAAAACGCCTGTGGACTATGACCTTGCGACTTCGGCTACACCCATTCAGATTCTTGGACTGTTCAGAGATAAGAAAACTGTTGAAATCGGAAGGGAGTATGGAACAGTTGTAATAGTAGAACTTGAAGGTAATGTTGAAATCACAACATATAGAACAGAAAGCATCTACCTGGATGGAAGAAGGCCTGACAAGGTAGGTTTTACAGAAAATATTCTTGAGGATTTGAGAAGAAGAGATTTTACAATCAATGCAATGGCCTATCATCCCAAGAGAGGATTGCTTGACCCGTTTAATGGAATGGTGGATATAAGGGACAGTCTGGTAAGGTGTGTAGGAAATCCAAGGGAAAGATTTTCAGAGGATCACCTTAGGATATTGAGAGCTGTGAGGTTTGCAACACAGCTGAATTTCCTCATAGACATCGAGACTTCAGAGGCCTGCATGAATCTGGCACCAAGACTTGAAGCTGTAAGCATAGACAGAATAAGGGAGGAGCTGTTTAAAATTCTGCTATCGGAAAAACCTTCCAGAGGATTTCTGCTTATGAGGGGTCTGGGTATATTGAAGGAAGTAATACCTGAGCTTATACCTGCCATTGGATTTGACCAGAGGAATCCTCATCATGACAGATCTGTGTTCCAGCACACCCTTACGGTTATGGACTATACACAACCTGTTATCCATGTAAGGCTGGCGGCCCTGCTGCATGACATAGGAAAACCATATACCTTTACCGTGGACGACAAGGGGGTAGGACATTTTTACGGGCACGACAAAAAAAGTGTTGAGATAGGGAAGGAAATACTAACAAGGCTGAACTGCTCCACTGAGCTGATCGATTCAACCTTAAGGCTTATAAGGGAGCATATGATACATCATCCGGACCTTAAGAAGAAAGGGCTGAAAAGACAGCTCCAAAGGGTAGGAGAGAATAGAATCTACGATTTGATTGATCTTCAGATTGCAGACAGAATGAGTAAAAGCGGTAACCAGGATATTTCAAATCTCCTGGCAAAAAAAAGGGCTATTGACGCAATACTTTATGCAAAGGAGCCATTCTGCAGAAAACACCTGGACATAAACGGAGATGATCTTAAGAACATGGGATACAATGAAGGGAAGATTATTGGAAAGATTCTGGAGTATCTTTTAAACTGCGTGCTGGAGAAGCCTGAGCTAAACAAAAAGGAAACACTGAAAGCCATAGCAAGAGAAATATATCCGCTGGATTAGACAGGATAAAGATAATGGGGGAATATCAATGGGAAAATTATTTGGGACTGATGGCGTAAGAGGAGTGGCAAACGAGGACTTGACGCCGGAGCTGGCTTTCCAGATTGGAAGGGCTGGGGCTTATGTACTGGCAAGGGAAAAGAAGGGGAAAGTAATAGTAGGCAAGGATACCAGGATCTCAGGAGATATGCTGGAGTCAGCATTGACTGCAGGAATCTGTTCTATGGGACTTGATGTTGAGTCCGTTGGGATAATCCCTACACCTGCTGTGGCTTACCTCACAAGAAAATACGGTGCTGTGGCAGGGGTTGTGATTTCTGCATCCCACAATCCTGGCGAGTACAATGGAATCAAGTTCTTTAGTGGCGACGGTTTGAAGCTTCCTGATGCAACTGAGGAAGAGATTGAAGATTTGCTGATGAGCAAGGGCGAAATTATGGAAAGACCTATTAAGAACCTTGTTGGCAGGGTATATATAAACAAGAGTGCAGCAAAGGATTACAAAGAATTCCTGAAGTCCACCATTGAGTCGGACCTGACGGGTATAAAAGTTGCCATGGACTGTGGACATGGAGCCCTTTATAAGATAGGGCCTCAGTTGATTCGGGAAATGGGAGGGGAAGTGTTTGCAATAAACACTGAGCCCGATGGCATGAATATCAACGATGCATGTGGTTCCACAAAGCCTCAATTGGTTCAGAGGTTGGTTCTTGAAAAAGGAGCAGATCTAGGAATCGCTTTTGACGGAGATGCAGACAGGATAATTGCAGTTGATGAGAAGGGCGAGATAATTGACGGAGACCACATTTTGGCAATATGCAGCAGATATCTGAAGGAAAAGAAGAAGCTTGGGAAGGATACAGTTGTTGGTACTGTTATGACCAATATGGGACTTGATGAATTTCTCGGCAAAAATAGTATGAACATAGTAAAGACAGCTGTTGGCGATAGATATATTTTAGAGGAAATGCTCAGGGAAGGCTACACCCTTGGAGGAGAGCAGTCAGGGCATATAATATTCCTGGACCACAATACCACCGGGGATGGTCTTGCAACGGGATTACAGCTTATTCAGGTTATTAAGGAAACAAATGAGAAAGCATCTGATTTGAATTCCTTGATGAAAAATTATCCACAGGTCCTTGTAAATGCAAAGGTTGAAAATGTACACAAGACAAAATACATGGAGATTACTGAAATCAAGGAAGAGATTCTTAAGCTTGAGAATTTCTTTGCAGGCGAAGGAAGGGTGCTTATCAGACCTTCAGGCACAGAACCGTTTGTCAGGGTCATGATAGAAGGAAAGGACCAGGATATAATATCCGAAAAGGCACATGAATTAGCAGTATTTATTGAATCAGTTATAGGACCAAAATAAGTCGGGGAGTGATGATATGGAGTACAAAATCGTAGCAGATAGTAGCTGTGACACCAATGAGAAACTTGACAAATACATGGATGTAAGAAAGGTTCCGTTTAAAATCGACATAGACGAAAAAACCTTTGTGGATAATGAAAACATTGATATGAAGGAATTTGTATCAACAATGAAGGCAAGTCCCAATCCAATTAAGTCTTCATGTCCATCACCGGGAGACTTCAAGGAAGCATATGGGGATGTGGACAATGTATTTGTTGTGACAATTTCCAAGGAGCTTTCTGGGACCTATAACAGTGCAGTAGTGGCTAAGGAGATGGTATTGGAGGAGAATAAGAATCAGTTTGTTCATGTCTTCAATTCCAAGTCTGCGAGTACAGGTGAAACCCTTACTGCCATGAAGGTTCAGGAATGTGTCAATAAAGGAATGACAAGGGATGAAGTTGTTGAAACCGTAGAAAACTACATCCAGGACACAAAAACATTCTTTATATCTGAAGACCTCAGCAATCTTATAAAGAATGGTAGAATATCAAAGACCCAGGGTCTTATTGCAAATGTATTGGATATCAAGCCCATTATGAGAAGAGATGAAGATGGTAATATTGAGGCTGTGGAGAAAATCAGAGGAAGCAAAAAGGCCTTCAAGAGACTGGCTGAGATCATCGGTGAGACCGGTGTGAAATTTGAGGACAGGACTGTTGCAATATCTCATGCCAATGCATTGGAAAAAGCCCTCGACCTGAAAGGGGATCTTGAAAAGTACAATTTCAAGGATATAATAATTGTAGAGACTAAAGGCTTGTCAACTGCTTATGTGAACGATGGAGGAATAATAGTATCCTTTTGATAAATCACAAATTTTTATTAAAGGATTTGTCAAAAAATATTTGACAAATCCTTTTTCGATGCTATAATAGTTAGAGTGAGTGATATTCACTTAACGTTCATGCGGGAATGGCGGAATTGGCAGACGCGCTAGACTTAGGATCTAGTGTCATTGACGTGGGGGTTCAAGTCCTCTTTCCCGCACCAGAGTAAACCAGTGGTTATTGCCATTGGTTTTTTTTCTTGTTACCATAAGTGAGTCAATTATGGTATAATAATAAGATGGAGATTAAAGCTCGAGTCATAATTTAAAAAATATAATAGGGGGTTCATTGATGAAGGCAGTTTTTGAGAAAAAGGAAAAAAACACAGTACACTTTAATGTCGAATTACCAGCAGGTGACTTTGAAAAGGCGCTGCAGCAGGCTTACACGAAAAACAGGGGAAAATTCAATATACCTGGTTTTAGAAAGGGAAAAGTGCCCAGAAAAATCATTGAGATGAACTACGGTGAAGAGATATTTTATGAGGATGCAATAAACATCCTGCTTCCTGTGGCTTACTCAGAAGCAATCGAAGAGCTTGAGCTTGAGCCGGTTGACAGCCCCGAGGTAGATGTTGAGGAAATTAAACAGGGAGAGCCTGTAAGGGTTAACTTCAGCGTTGATGTGAAGCCTGAAGTCAAGCTAGGAGATTACAGTGAGATTGAGCTGGAAAAGGTTGACTATTCAGTAACAGATGAAATGATTCAAGCCGAGCTTGATAAGGCGAGAGATATGAATTCAAGAATGGTTGATGCCGGTGACAGGGAGATTAAGGAAGGCGATATCCTTACTATAGATTTCGAAGGATTCGTTGACGGAGAGCAGTTCCCTGGAGGAACGGCTGAAGACCAGACTCTTGAAATCGGAGCTGGACAATTCATTCCGGGATTTGAGGAAGGACTTGTTGGGAAATCCAAAGGTGATGAAGTTGACATTGAGGTAACATTCCCTGAAGAATACCATGAGGAACCACTTAAAGGCAAACCTGCGATATTCAAGGTAAATATTAAAGAAGTAAAGACAAAGGAGCTTCCCGAGCTTGATGATGAATTTGCGAAGGATGTAAGCGAGTTCGATACACTCGAAGAATATAAGAATAGCTTGAAGGAAGAAATTCAAAAGTCATTGGATAATCAGAAGAGAATAGAAACAGAGAACAATCTTGTAGATAAGGTAGTTGAAATTTCCGAGGTTGAAGTACCTGAGGGAATGATTCAGTCACAGGTTGAAAATGAAATCAAGGATTTTGAGTATAGAGTGAAAAATCAAGGATTTGAGATGGACCAGTATCTGGAGCTTACAGGCACCACAAAAGAAGACCTTGAACTTAATTTCAGACCTATGGCTGAAAAGAGAGTAAAGGCTGACCTGGTACTTGAGGCTATTGCAGATGCTGAAAAACTCGCTGTTACAGATGAAGACCTTGATGCTGAGCTGGAGAAGCTTGCAGAGCAATACAATCAGGTAGAAAACAAGGAAAACTTTATAGATGAAATGAAAAAAGGCGATTTAGGATTCCTTAAAGCGGGTATATCCAATACCAAGGTTTTGGAATTACTGAAGGAAAAAGTTAAGTATATTGGATAGGAGGTTTTAGTATGTCATTGGTTCCAATAGTTGTAGAGCATACTAACAGAGGTGAAAGGTCATATGATATCTATTCTAGACTCTTGAAGGACAGGATTATCATTCTTGGATCAGAGGTCAACGACACAGTGGCGGATCTTGTTGTTGCCCAGCTGCTGTTTCTTGAAGCTGAGGATCCGGAGAAGGATATCCAGATATATATAAACAGCCCTGGCGGCTCTGTAAGTGCTGGATTTGCAATATTTGACACAATTCAGTACATCAAGCCGGATGTAACTACTATCTGTATCGGAAGAGCTGCAAGTATGGGAGCATTCCTTCTGGCAGCAGGAGCAAAGGGCAAGAGATTTGCATTGCCAAACTCTGATATCATGATTCATCAGCCATTGGGCGGTACCCAGGGACAGGCTGAGGACATTAGGATACAAGCCGAAAAGATAATTGAAATCAGGGAAAGAATCAATAGGATATTATCAGAAAGAACAGGACAACCCCTGGAAAGAATAGCAAAGGATACAGACAGGGATTATTATATGAGCGCTGTAGAAGCTGTGAAGTATGGAATAATCGATGCTGTTATGGAGAGAAAGAAATAAGAGGTGATTCCATGGCGAAAAATGAAGACAAGCAATTGAGATGCTCGTTCTGCGGGAAACCACAGGATCAGGTAAAAAGACTTATAGCAGGTCCAAATGTGTATATTTGCAATGAGTGCATTGAGTTGTGTCAGGAGATAATAGACGAGGAATTTGTGGATTACAACCAGGAGTATGAATTGAGTGATCTGCCAAAGCCTTCCGCAATAAAAGAAAATCTTGATGAATATGTGATTCAACAGGAGAGAGCAAAGAGAAATTTAGCTGTAGCGGTATACAATCACTATAAGAGAATAAACAAGAAAACATCTAAATCAGAGGATGTTGAGCTTCAAAAAAGCAATATCCTGATGATTGGACCAACCGGTTCAGGAAAGACACTTCTTGCCCAGACTTTAGCGAAAATTTTGAATGTCCCCTTTGCAATAGCCGACGCAACATCACTGACAGAAGCAGGCTATGTAGGGGAGGATGTCGAAAATATAATCCTTAAGCTTATTCAGGCTGCGGATTATGATATTGAAAAGGCAGAAAAAGGCATAGTATATATAGACGAAATTGACAAGGTTGCTAGAAAAACGGAGAACCCTTCCATTACAAGAGATGTCAGTGGAGAAGGTGTACAACAGGCATTGCTAAAGATTCTTGAAGGTACAGTTGCAAACGTACCGCCACAGGGAGGAAGAAAGCATCCTCATCAGGAATTTATTCAGATTGACACCACCAACATTTTATTTATTGTAGGTGGAGCCTTCGATGGCCTTGATAGTTTAATTCAATCAAGAGTTGTTAAAAAGACCATGGGATTTGGCGCTGATGTCAAGTCCACAAAAAAGAATATAGGAGAGCTTCTAAAGCAGATACAGCCTGAAGATCTTATAAAATTCGGACTGATTCCGGAGTTTGTTGGTAGACTTCCAGTTATTGCTACCCTTGAAGAGCTTGATGAAGATGCACTTGTGAGAATTCTTACTGAGCCTAGGAATGCTCTTGTCAAGCAGTACAAGCAGCTGTTCAGCATGGATGAAATAGACCTTGAGTTTGAAGAAGAGGCACTATCCCTTATTGCAAGAAAGGCAATCGAAAGAAAAACCGGTGCAAGAGGATTAAGAAGTATTATAGAAGAAAAAATGCTTGATATAATGTATGAGCTTCCTACACGGGAAGATGTTCAAAAGTGCATTATAACCAGGGAAACAATTGAAAATGATACTGAGCCTACACTTGTACTTGCAGATAAAAAAAAGAGTAGGACAAAAGAAAATAGTAGTAAGGAATCTGCATCATAAAGGCTCACAACTGTGAGCTTTTATTTTGCATTTAGGAGGGACAAAAATGAATAACCCTTATGTAATAGAAGAGAGGAAAATTCCATTGATACCACTACGAGGGATGTCTATTTTCCCTCATATGGTAATACACTTTGATGTTGGCAGGGAAAAATCAGTTCAGGCTCTTGAAAGATCTATGATGAATGACTCCCTTATTCTTCTGTGTACGCAGATAAACCCTAAGGTTGAGGAGCCTGGGTTTGATGATTTTTATCACGTTGGTACCCTGGCAAAGGTTAAACAGATGCTAAAGCTTCCAGGTGGGAGCATCAGAGTTCTTGTGGAGGGTATGAACAGAGGTAGAGTCAAGAGCTTAAGTCAAGAGGAGCCTTACTTTGAAGCTGTGGCTGATATATACAGCTACGAGGGTGAGGACCTTAAAAAAAATCAGGATGTAGAGGCTGCAATGAGACTGGTGATTGAAGATCTTGAAGAGTATATCGGACTAAATCCCAAGGTCTCATCTGAGGTGCTTTATACCATATCTGACATTGAGGATCCCGGTAGACTTGCAGATGTAATAGCATCGTATATTTTCCTTAAGCAGGAGGATGATCAGAGGATTCTTGAAATCTTTGATTTCTTCGAAAGACTTGAGACCCTTCACCAGATACTTCAAGAGGAAATTGAGCTGTTAAAAATTGAAGAAAAAATAAATCTGAGAGTCAAGAAGCAGATAAACAAGGTTCAAAAGGAGTATTATCTCAAGGAACAGATAAAGGCAATTCAAAAGGAACTTGGGGAGGATGACAGCTTTTCAGGAGAAATTGATGAATACCAGCGAAAATTAATGAAGATCAAAATGCCCAAGGAAGTCAGGGAAAAGGCTCTTAAGGAAGTTGAGAGATTAGCTAAGACATCGCCTCATTCAGCAGAAGTGGGGGTAATAAGGACATATCTTGACTGGATTGTTGAACTACCATGGGACAAGGAGACAAAGGAAAAGATAGATATTAAAAAGGCAAGAGAAATACTGGACAATGACCATTATGGACTTCGGGATGTAAAAGAAAGAATTCTTGAATTTATTGCAATAAGAAAACTTACAAACTCAATCAAGGGACCAATACTGTGTCTTGTAGGTCCCCCAGGAGTAGGAAAGACATCAATTGCTCGGTCAATAGCATCATCACTGAACAGGAATTTTGTAAGAATGTCCCTTGGTGGTGTAAGAGACGAGGCTGAGATCAGGGGCCACAGAAGGACTTATGTTGGTAGTATGCCTGGGAGAATTATAAGCTCCATCAAAAAGTGCGGTACAAGAAACCCCGTATTCCTTTTTGATGAGATTGACAAGCTTGCCAGTGATTTTAGAGGAGACCCTGCAAGCGCGCTACTGGAGGTATTGGACCCTGAACAGAATTCTACCTTTACTGACCATTTTCTCGAAGTGCCCTTTGACCTTTCCAAGGTAATGTTTATAACAACTGCAAATACAACATCCACAATCCCGCCGGCACTGCTGGATAGGATGGAGGTAATCAGAATCAGTGGCTACATTGAAGAAGAAAAGCTTCAGATTGCAAAGAGATATCTCGTACCAAAGCAGATGAGGGAGCATGGTCTGAAGGAAAATCAACTAAAGATTTCCGATGCTGCCCTAAGAGGTATGATCAATTTCTATACCAGGGAAGCGGGAGTCAGAAACCTTGAAAGAAATATTGCTAACCTGTGCAGAAAGGCAGCCAAGAGAATAGTGGAGGAAGACAAGAAATCAGTAACAATCAATGCGGGTAATCTAACAACCTACCTGGGTACCAAGAAGCACAGATACGATACACTGGAGGAGAAGAATCAGATTGGTGTAGCCAATGGACTTGCATGGACAGCAGTTGGTGGAGAAACCTTGTCAGTGGAGGTAACCACCATGAAAGGCACAGGCAAAATTCAACTTACAGGCAAGCTGGGAGATGTAATGAAGGAGTCAGCCATGGCTGGTATAAGCTATGTAAGGGCAAATGCGGAGAGATTGAAAATATCCCCTGATTTTTACAAAGACGTTGATATTCATATCCACGTGCCTGAAGGTGCTATTCCAAAGGATGGTCCTTCGGCCGGAATAACAATAGCAACTGCTGTTATATCAGCTTTGACTGAAAGACCAATTCTCAGGGAGGTTGCAATGACCGGAGAAATAACCCTCCGGGGAAGAGTGTTGCCTGTTGGAGGAATAAAGGAAAAACTTCTTGCAGCACATAGAATGGGGATACAGAAGGTTCTTCTGCCATTTGAGAATCAAAAGGATCTTGAAGAGATACCTGACAAGGTCAAGAAAAAAATGGAGTTCGTATTGGTAGAAAATCTTGACCAGGTTCTACACCATGCACTGGAAAAAGGTGAAAAAAATGAAGATAATTAGCTCTGATCTACAGGCAATGGCCGTAGCGCCAAAGGGATATCCTGATGACGGGCTACCTGAGATTGCCTTTGCCGGAAGATCAAACGTAGGAAAATCATCCTTTATAAACGCCATGCTCAATAGAACCAATCTTGCCAGAACAAGCGGAAAACCAGGTAAGACTCGAACAATAAATTTCTATATTATAAATGGAAACTTTAGATTTGTTGATCTTCCGGGTTATGGATATGCCCAGGTATCAAAATCAGAGAGGAAAAAATGGGGGGATATTATTGAAAAGTACCTCAGGAAAAGAGATAACCTCAAGGCTATTGTCCAATTGGTAGATATAAGGCACAAGCCTAGTCCGCAGGATGTGGACATGTATCACTGGATAAAGTCCTTTGGATACGATGCAATAATTGTAGCTACAAAGGCAGACAAGATTGCACGTGGACAATGGGAGAAGCATGTTAAGATAATAAGGGAAGATCTCGAGATTGAAGGAAATGACATTGTTGTTCCGTTTTCCTCATCAAAGAAGCTTAATGTGGACAAGCTTTGGGGAATCATGGAACCAATGCTTGATCAACATGAAAACAGCATTTAAAACAAATAAAGAGCCAGTGGAAACCACTGGCTCTTTCTAAGTACTATAGATTATTCTTTTTCAAACATGTCCTTTTCTGCTCCACATACGGGGCAAACCCAATCTTCTGGAAGATCTTCAAAAGCTGTTCCTGGAGCCACTCCTCCATCTGGATCTCCTTCAGCTGGATCATAAACATATCCGCATGGTCCACATACCCACTTATCCATTATGCATTCTCCTTTCGAATGTTTATTTACTTAGTTATTTAATTATACCATATTTTCATAGAAATAAAACATGTAAATTTGACCAAAGTATATATTTAAATAGATTATTACTTTAAATAATGGGTAAAAAATATACAAATAGAGAAACTTGGATGTGGTAAAGATGAATTACATTTATAAAGGGACAGTTTGCAGCGATTTGGAAACCATAAAGTCCTTTATAGAAAAAACTATAAATAATCTTGACGGATTAATATCCAATAGTGACCTTTTATTCGATGTAAAGGTCATTCTTAATGAACTGATTGTCAACGGAGCTCTCCATGGCAACGAATGTGTGACCTCTAAATGCATAAGCCTGACACTTAAAATTAATAATAAGAAGCTTACAATTGAAGTACAGGATGAGGGACAAGGTATCGACTACAATCTCGGAGATTATAACCCTACAGACTTAAAGTCATGGGGCAGGGGGCTTGTTTTGGTAAATGGACTTTCCGATGAGTTCTACGTAGATAGAAATAGGGTTGTATCAGTAAAAAATATTGTTTAAGGACTAATAATATATTCATATTATGGGTTTTAGGGTATTATCACGATG
Organism: Bacillota bacterium; assembly: GCA_051744365.1. Classification (GTDB taxonomy): domain Bacteria; phylum Bacillota; class Clostridia; order Tissierellales; family Tissierellaceae; genus Gudongella. The sequence goes on along the minus strand of JBNJCX010000010.1, from coordinate 28,714 downwards.
CTAAAGGATAATATCTTTTTGATTTTTGTGTTTTTTATGAAAGTATGATAGAATAATAGAGTTAAGCATATGAGAATTTTATATAATGGAAGGATTTGTAATAACAGATGAAAAGAAATGATATTAGAAACGTAGCAATAATAGCACATGTTGACCATGGTAAGACCACCTTGGTTGATAGTCTCTTTAAGCAATCGGGAGTATACAGGGACAACCAGGTTATCCAGGATAGGGCAATGGACTCCAACGACATAGAAAAAGAAAGAGGAATAACTATCCTCGCCAAGAATACCGCAGTTACCTACAAGGATATAAAAATCAATATTGTAGATACTCCAGGCCATGCTGACTTTGGAGGAGAGGTTGAACGGGTTCTTAAAATGGTCAACGGTGTTGTACTGTTGGTAGATGCTTTTGAGGGTGCAATGCCCCAGACGAAGTTTGTTCTCAGGAAGGCTCTTGAGCTTGAGTTGCCGGTATTGGTTGCAATTAATAAAATTGACCGACCAGAGGCAAGACCTGAGGAGGTAATTGATGAGATTCTTGATTTGTTTATAGAGCTTGGTGCAAAAAACAACCAGATGGATTGCCCCTTTGTATTTACATCAGCAAAGCAGGGTACGGCTACCATGGATTTGGACATCAAAACGGATTCCATGAAAGATCTTTTTGAAACCATAGTTGAATACATTCCTGCACCTGAAGGAGACCAGGAAGGTCCTGCACAGATTCTGATCTCGTCAATTGACTATAATGAATATATAGGGCGCATCGGTATAGGTAAGGTTGAGAGAGGAGAAATCCGCTCAAACCAGGAGGTTGTTATAGTAAACAAGGTTAAGCCTGGAAGAAGTATAAAGGCAAAAATAAACAAGCTTTACGAATTCGAGGGACTTAACAGGGTAGAGGTTGAAAGTTCAACCATCGGAAGCATTATTGCTCTTTCTGGGCCTGCAGACCTGGAAATCGGAGATACCCTTTGTGATGTGGACAATCCTGAAGCAATTGACTTCGTTAAGATTTCAGAACCGACACTGGCTATGACATTTTCTGTGAATAACAGCCCAATTGCAGGAAGAGAAGGGGATTTTGTAACATCGAGACAACTAAGGAATAGGCTTTACAAGGAGCTGCACACTGATGTCAGCTTAAAAGTTGAGGACACTGATCAGACAGATGCTTTTAAGGTATCCGGAAGAGGGGAACTACATCTATCCGTATTGATTGAAAATATGAGGAGAGAGGGATATGAATTCCAGGTATCAAAGCCAGAGGTTCTATACAAGATAATTGATGGGAAAAAGCATGAGCCAATGGAAAAGGTAACTGTAGATGTTGGCAGTGAATTCGTAGGAGCAGTGATTGACAAGCTTGGTCAGAGAAAAGGTGAGCTTCTGAGCATGGCTGAGCCTGCTGGAGGGTTAGCACGATTAATATTCTCAATCCCTGCAAGAGGTCTGATTGGCTACAGACAGGAGTTCTTGACTGACACAAAAGGAAATGGAATAATTAATACGATTTTTGACGGCTATTCCCCCTACAAGGGTGACATACCCAAGAGAAAATCAGGTTCAATAATTGCCTTTGAAACAGGGGAGGCAACTGCCTATGGTTTGTATTCCGCACAAGAAAGGGGTATATTATTCATAGGACCAGGTACAGAGGTATATGAAGGAATGGTTGTAGGATCAAATCCAAAGGGACTTGATATAGAGGTCAACGTAATAAAGAGAAAACAACAGTCCAATGTCAGGGCTTCTGGTTCTGATGATTCCCTTCGACTATCTCCACCAAAGATTATGTCTTTGGAGGAGGCACTGGAATTCATAGAGGAAGATGAGTTGATTGAGATAACTCCATTGAATTACAGGGTGAGAAAAGGAATTCTGGCTACAAATAAGAGGTACAAATCAAAAAAATAAAATTACGGACAAGAAACGGGGAGCTGTTATGGAAGGCCTGTTTTCATCCTACATGTTCATATTCAGCAACCTTATTTGGATCAATATACTACTGGCATTGGTGTTGGTTTTCTTCGAAAGAAGAAATCCGACATCAACTTGGCTGTGGTTAATGGTCCTGCTTTTTTTGCCTGGTTTGGGCTTTGTACTATACCTGTTCCTTGGGCAGGATATGTCAAAGAAAAAGACTTTTATGACAAAAGCTGAGGAAGATGATTGCTTTGATATCCTCATAGCAGATCAGGAAAGGAATTTCAATACAAGGGATTTTCTCAGTGGAAATCCAGACTACAAAGCATATGATGATATTGTGAAACTACATCTTATGGGGAGTAATTCTGTATTTACCTCAGATAACGAAGTTGAGCTCTATTTCAGTGGTGAGGACAAATTCGATGCACTTTTGCAGAGCATCTCAAATTCCAGAGAATATATCCATATGGAATACTACATATTCAATGAAGATAACCTGGGTAGAGAGGTCATGAGAGCACTTTCAGAAAAAGCCAGGGAAGGAATAGAGGTCAAGCTACTGATTGATGGGATGGGAAGCAGAAAACTCGGAAAAGATATGACCAATGTACTGAAAGAAGCAGGAGGGGAGGTTGTATTTTTCTATCCTCCATTTATACCTGTATTTAATGTGCGTATAAATTATAGAAATCACAGAAAGATCTGCATTATAGACGGAAAAGAGGCATACATGGGGGGCTTCAATGTAGGGGATGAGTACCTGGGCCTGTCCCGTAAATTCGGTTACTGGAGAGATACTCATATCAGAATCAGAGGCTCTGCCATCAGTTCGATGCAATGGCAGTTCTTTCTTGACTGGAGGTTCGCATCAGGAGAGGAAATCAAGGGTTGTCGAAGCTATGTTGGAATCCATGGAGAAGAGGATAGGGTTGGAATCCAGATAGTAAGCAGTGGTCCTGACTCCAAATGGCCCAGTATAAAGGATGGCTATTTAAAGATGATCTACAATGCTGAAAGAAGGCTTTATGTAGAGACTCCTTACTTTATTCCGGATGACAGTATTTTTGAGGCAATGAAAATAGCGGGATTATCTGGACTTGATGTTAGAGTAATGATACCCAATAAGCCAGACCATCCATTTGTCTATTGGGCTGGGCTGAGTTATATTGGCGAACTTCTCGAGGCAGGGGTGAGGTTTTATACATACGAAAGGGGATTTCTGCATTCAAAGGTAGTGATTACCGATGATTTTGTTTCATCAGTTGGTACTGCAAATCTCGACATCAGAAGCTTCAAGCTGAATTTTGAGATTAATGCCTTTATATATGACAAGGATACAAACAACAAGCTGGCTGAAAGATTTCTGAACGATCTTGATAACTGCAAGGAGATAACTCTTGAATTCTATGAAGAAAGGTCAAGGATTATTAAGATCAAGGAATCATTTTCAAGGCTTTTATCACCAATACTTTAGGGGAGGTTATAGCAATGACACCAGAAGCTATTTTTGAGTATCTTTCAGTAAACGGCAAACTGGAGAGCGTTGAAGAAGCAAAGGTCTTTGATAGGATCACCGGGCCTGCAATCTATGAAGTAATAAGGGTTGTAAACGGCAAACCCTTGTTTCTTGAGGATCACCTTGAAAGGATATTCAAATCCTCGGAGCTTGCAGAGTTCAACATAACCTATAACAAAGATGATATACGTGCTCATGTCATGAGACTGATCGATAGTGATGATATAGGTGACAACAACATCAAGCTGCTTGCCACGACAGATGAATCAGGAGAAGAGATGTTTCTAATATATGCTGTGGATAGCTTTTATCCACCAAGCAGTTATTATAATGAGGGAGTAAAAACCATATTGTTCAACCATCAAAGAGACAATCCAAATGCCAAGGTACAGCATAGCGATTTCAGGCAGAGGGTTAAAGATGCAATGACAAGGGAAAATGCATTTGAAGCTCTGCTGGTCAATGAACAGGGTTATATACTGGAAGGCAGCAGGTCAAATATGTTCTATGTTATGAACCAAAAGCTTTATACTGCACCGGCAGCTGATGTCCTCCTTGGAATAACCCGTAAGCATATTATTGCATTGGCATTGAGGCTAGGCTATCCCGTATTGGAGAGAAGGCTTCACAAGGATGAGATTGATAAGCTGGAGGGAATGTTTATCTCAGGAACAAGCGTGGGTATTTTGCCGGTTTCCTGGATTGACGATAAGAAGCTTCCAACTGTAGACAATATAATCATAAATAAACTGGTTGAAGGATACAAGGGCCTTATGAACGAAGTGTCCTGAGATAGCATATACAAAAAGAAGACCCTTGGCTAAGCCAGGGGTCTTTCTGCTGCAATCTTTACGATTTCCAATATTGTCTTGGTGGCAAGCTCCATACCTTCAACTGTAATATATTCATATCTCCCATGGAAATTGAAGCCGCCGGTAAATATATTAGGACAGGGTAGCCCCATATACGACAGTCTGGCACCATCGGTGCCTCCTCTTATAGGCTTGATGTCTGCTTCAATTCCTAGATTTTTCATTGCATCTCTGGCAAGGGTGACAATTTCCATAACAGGCTCAATTTTTTCTTTCATATTGTAGTATGAATCCTTGATTTCCAGTTCTATTACATTGCCGTAACGAATGTTGATATATTCTGCTGCCTTTGTCATTATAGTCTTCTTGTGCTCAAATCTGTCCATGAAATGATCCCTTATGATGTAAACCATTTCAGTTTTCTCAACTGTTCCATCTATCCGCACAAGATGGAAGAATCCCTCGTAGTGTTCTGTAAACTCAGGACGTTCATTGACAGGAAGCATACTGCCTAACTCCTGGGCGATAATCAAGGAGTTTATCATTTTGTTTTTGGCTGAGCCAGGATGAACATTTCTTCCTTGGATAAAAACCTTGGCAGTTGCAGCGTTGAAGTTTTCATACTCCAGTTCTCCCACTGGACCTCCATCAATTGTATAGGCAAAGTCCGCACCGAATTTCTCCACATCAAAGTGGTCAGCGCCTCTTCCTATTTCCTCATCTGGGGTAAATCCAATTCTTATTTTTCCATGGGGGACATCAGGGTTATTGATAAGATACTCCATCGCTGTTACTATTTCTGCAATCCCTGCCTTATTGTCTCCCCCCAGCAGGGTGGTTCCATCCGTTGCAATAATTGTCTTGCCGATATTATCCTTAAGCTCAGGAAAGTCATCAGGAGAAAGGACAATTTTTTTTTCACTGTTAAGAACCAGCTCACTCCCATCGTAGTTCTCAAATATCTGTGGATTTACATCCTTGCCTGACATATCGGGACTCGTGTCCATATGAGCAATAAAGCCTATTACAGGAAGCTCCTTTTCTGTGGTGGAAGGCAAGGTAGCCATGACGTAGCCTTTGTCATCAACAGTTACTTCAGAGAGTCCGATTTTTGTCAGTTCATCTGCCAGCATTCCTGAGAATTCAAGCTGAGTTTCTGTACTTGGTACACTTACTGAGCTTTCATCTGAAGTGGTTTCAATCTTTACATAGTCTAAAAACCTGTTTACCAAATTTTCCATTTACATCCCTCCAGTTTTATTGTACCCTTTTATTGTTGAATTTGTCCAACAATTTCAAAATATCGGGATATGTGCTAAAATGTGAATATAGTGGGTAAAAATGTTTAAAGTATCATATAAGAAACGGAGGAGTGTGTATGAGTATTAGGATTGTATGTGACAGCGCTTGTGATTTGCCTGTAGGATTGCTAGAGGAGTTTCATATTGAAGAGCTGCCCATAGTGGTAATAAGGGGAGAAAAGGAATTCCTGGACAAGGTTAATATAAATCCAAAGGAAGTTTACGATGGGATGAGGGATGGCGAGGTGTTTAAAACGGCTCAGATTACTCCCGTCACATTTCAGAAGTCATTCGAGAAGCATATCAGAAATGGTGACAGTGTAATATATATTGGGTTCTCATCTGGACTATCTGCAACTTACCAGTCTGCTTCAATAACAAAAATTGCATTGGAAGAGAAGTATCCGGATGCTGATATCACAGTAATTGATACAAAGGCTGCTTCTGGAGGTTATGGACTTGTTGTATATGAAGCGGCAAAGGCACTTGCTGCAGGTGCCTCAAAGGAAAAGGTCATAAAAGTAGCTGAATTCTACAGCAAAAATGTTGATCACATTTTTACTGTCGACAACATCGAGTATCTATACAGAGGTGGAAGGGTATCAAGGACTAATGCCATACTGGGAGGGATGCTCAACATAAAACCAATACTCGAGGTGAGTGACGGGAAACTAGTACCTTTGGAAAAGGTGCGAGGGAAGAATAGGGTTTTAAATAGGATGGTTGAATTAATTGGCGAGCGAACCATCAATTCGGACCTATCGGATACCACATTCTGTATTACACACGGTGACGACTTGGAAAAAGCTGATAAACTCAAGTCTATGATCAGTGAGAAATATGGAGCAACGGAGTTTATTATCAATCACATAGGTGGTGCTATTGGTGCCCATGTCGGGCCGGGTTCATTAACGGTTTTCTATTCAAAAAGGAAAATCTAGAATAAATTAAAGACGTAAGGAGACGATTATATGAAAATACTGAAGACTATACTTATCACAAGCGGTATCATAGTCCTTCTTTTTTCGTCTTTTCTATTTTACATATCTATAACAGACATGAAGCCACAGGAGATAGAGATATTATCCGTTTCAAACAATCAATTGAAGGAAATTCCATCTGGTCAGAATATTTCAATAACAACCTACAACATAGGTTATGCAGGGCTTGACAGCACTCAGGATTTTTTTGCTGATGGAGGAACCAGATCACGAGGGGGTAGTCTCCAGGCAATCCAGGAAAATTTAAAGGCAATAGCCCATACTATAGATACCACATCACCAGAAATCATATTCCTGCAAGAGGTTGACCAGGATTCATCAAGAAGCTACAAGGTCAACCAATTGCAAATATTGAAATCGGCATATCCGAATTTCGGACAAGTGTTTGGAATAAATTACAAGGTTCCCTGGGTACCAGTTCCAGTAAAAAATCCTATGGGTAAGGCATTTTCAGGGATAGTTACGCTTTCAAAATATAATTTGACCGGCGCTTCTAGATACCAGCTTCCTGGGGAGGAAGATTGGCCTGTTAATCTTTTTGAACTTGACAGGTGTTTTACTGAATCCAGGATGAGCACTATTAACGGGAAGGAAGTTGTATTGATTAATCTTCATCTGTCTGCCTTTGACGAAGGTGGAATCATAAGGATTCAACAGCTTGATTACCTTAAGAAGCATTTGGAAAGAGAATACTCCAACGGAAACTACGTGATTGCAGGAGGCGACTGGAACCATAATCTTCCCTGTACAGATCCAAAGAGATTTCCCGCTCGGGAGGAATGGCCATTCTGGCTTAAAAACTTACCAGAGGACTATCAGGTGATGGGATATAAGTGGGCTGTTGATCCAAATTTGCCAACTGTAAGGACCTTGGCTAAGCCATATGAGGATGGCTTTAATTTCAAAGCTGTTATAGATGGGTTTATGGTGTCTGAAAATATTGAGGTTATTTCAATACAGACTTTCGATACGGAATTTAAGAACACCGACCATAATCCTGTGAATATGATTTTCACATTGCAATAATTATAAAACCGCATTTCTAAGACAAATGAGAAAGAGGGATATAATGAAGAAAACGGCAGCTTTTTTCGATATTGATGGAACGATTTTCAGAAACTCACTTATGATTGAGCATTTCCGCAAGCTTATTGCCTTTGAGATAATTAATCCTGAGGTATGGTATACAAAGGTTAAAAAAGCATATGATGACTGGGAAAAGAGGTATGCAGACTTTGAGGAATACCTTGAAATTCTTGCAGGAGTCTACCTCGATGAGCTTAAAGGTATTAAGAGAGAGCATATTGAATTCGTTGCCAATAACGTAATAGACTCAAACTGGGACATGGTATACAAGTATTCCCGGGGGCAAATTGAGTGGCATAAGAATATGGGTCACGAGGTGTTTTTCATCTCAGGGAGTCCAGACTTTCTTGTTTCAAAAATGGCAGAGAAATATGGAGCCACTGAGTACAGAGGCACAAAATATCTTGTGGATTCAAACAATTGTTATACAGGCGAGATTATAAGGATGTGGGACTCCACCAGTAAGAAGAAGGTGCTGGATGAAATCATTGAGAAGTATAATGTTGATCTTGTAACAAGCTACGCCTACGGAGATACAATCGGAGACCTTTCAATGCTAAGGAGAATGGGGAATCCTGTCGCAATCAATCCGAACAGGGATTTAATTATGGAAATAAAGGCAGATGAGTACCTCTCAAAGCAAATTACAATTATTGTTGAAAGGAAAAATGTAATATACAAATGCAGTGCCAATGTAGAGCTACTATAACTTTCTATGTTCATATGCTGTAATTGTAAAGTATTCGTAATTTATTCTTTGGATATCTATTATATAATCAAATCAGGGAATACTCTATGGAAGAGGTGATTATTAATGAAAAATCTAGATTTATTTAAATTCATCTTTATGGTATCAATAATTTTAATCCTAATAGTAGGAGGTTGTACTCCGGTTGTGGAAACACCTGCAAACGGTGAAAACAATGAGGAGGAAGCTGTTGAGATATCTTTGGGTGACTATTATCCCTTTGTTCATGATGCTATCTACGAATATGAGGGACTAGGTAACGAGTTTGCTGAACAGACTGTTTTTCTTGAGTTTGAAAATGGACAGAGAGGACAGTACAGGGCCATAAACCCAGGAACAGAAACAGTAAAAATCATTGAAAAAACTGCAGATTCAGTAAGGGAAATATACCTTGAAGGAGAATTCTATCATACTGAAAACATACTTTCGACTCCTGCCATAAAAAATAATATCTTGTTGAAGGAGCCTTTGGTCAAAGGTAATAGCTGGGAATTGGAGGATGGATATATAAGAGAGATTACAGATCTGGAAAAAGATATAGAGACTCCCTATGGCGCATTCAAGGCGATTGAAGTTACCACTTATTTTGAAGAGGATAGAATGCAGAAAAACTATTATGTAAAAGATGTGGGAATGGTTGCAGTTGAATATCTAGATGGTGAAACACAGATAAGCAGCCTCCTGAGAAATATTGTTTCAGGCCCCTATGAGAAGGATATCAGGCTGTTTTATCCATTGGAAAGAAACAACGAGATCATAACGACATATTTAGACTATAGTTTCAAATTCAGTACCAATGACCATCTGGAGAATATCTTTGAAAAGCTTTTTAAAGAACCGGTAGAGGAATCGTTGACGCCTGTTATATCTGAGGATACTCTAATAAACAGCATTTTTCTGGATAAGGGGACTTGGACAGTTAAGGTTGATTTTTCAAGTGAGCTGATACCTGGCTGGAATGCAGGCTCATCCCTTGAGCTGGAATTGATAAGAAGCATCGTAAATACCCTTGGGGAATTCTATGATACAGAAAGGGTATATATGTCCATAGAAGGGGTGCCATTTGTATCCGGACATTACGGAATGACGGAAAACGAAGTATTTACAGTTGACACAGAAGGCATTGATGAATACGAAGATTATATTGAATAGTCCCGGTAAACCGGGACTATTCTTTTGAATTTATTTTCAATTCTAAAAAAAAACCTGATGGACTTGCCTGACTGTTATCCATCATCTCGTAGCTTAGCAGATCCAGTGATTTTCTTGCCCTGGTCATGCCGACATAAAACAATCTCCTCTCCTCTTCGTAGAGTGAGGGATCTCCTTCTTCCAGTGCCTCCACGCTGGAGGATGATGGGAAAGCACCTTCTACAAGATCAATGATAAAAACATCGTCAAATTCAAGTCCTTTTGCAGAATGAACAGTTGAGAGCGTTAAGTTGCTCCATTTTTTTGATGATTGAAGCATCAGCTCTTGCAGACTAACCATTCTCTCCTGGAAATGTAGAAAGTTTCCGGTATCTGCTGCAATCAACTCCATATAGAAGAGCATTTCCTTCAGCTGTTCATAGGTATACCCGAATCTGAGGGAATTTTCGTGGAGAAAGCTATCATAATTCATGGTATCCCTTATATACCTGATTGCTCCTGAGGGAGACATCCTTTTAATTTTTCTGAAATCCAGCTCAAGCTCCAGGAATTGCTTCCTATAAAAATCAGACAGACCAGGATACTTAAGAAGCTCCTTGAAGACATTCTTCTCAATCTTTCTGGATTTAAGCCAATTGATCATTTTTCTTGATACATAGCCCTTCATCTTATAATAAATCTGCTCGTAGACATCCAAGTTGGAGCTGTCAAATGAAAGCTTCATAAAACTGTAGATATCCCTGACGAGCCAGTGATTGAAAAATTTTAGTTTAACATCCCGCATATAGAATTCAGTGTTGTTTTTTTCTAGAAAATTCATAAGACCCAAGGCAGATAAATTATTTCTATAAAGCACAGCAATCTTGTTATTGTTTGATTTTTTTGTATTTTTAAGTATATAGCTATATTGATCCTCAATTGTCTTGAAATTAACTACTTGCACTGGTCTGTTGTATGGATTATCCGTAGTAATTTTTTTTACATATCTGGATTTGTTCTGTTTGATAAAGTCGTTTGACAAATTTACTATGTTTCTTGACGATCTGTAGTTGTTCTCCATATAGAATACAACTCCATCAAGAAAGGTATCCTTGAAATTCAGAAGACCCTGCGGGTAGGCTCCCCGGAAGCCATAGATTGACTGGTCGTCATCGGCAACTATAAATAGGTTGCTTTTTCTATTGGCCAGAAGCTTAAGTAGTTCAAGTTGGATTCTCGAAGTATCCTGACCCTCATCAAGTTGGATGTAGTCGAATTTTCCTCTGTAATAATCCAGAGCCTTAGGGTTTTCAATAAGGAGTTCATAGCTCATGGTGAGGAGGTCATCAAAGTCAAGCAGTTTGTTTTTTCTTTTTGTTTCTTCATATGCTTTGTATAGCCCCTTGAATTCATCCATTTCAATTTTCTTTGTTCTATTAAGATCATCAGGTGAAATCATCAAATTCTTAACATAGCCATAATAACTGAGAAAGGATTCCAGCTTTTCCTCAGCTATGGTATTGTTGTATAGTGATTGATAAATATCCTTGATTATGCGATATTTATTCATAGTTTCTTTATCATCTTCAATCAACCTGAATGAGAGTCCCCTTTTTCTGGAATAATCCCTTATTATCCTAAAGCAAAATGCGTGTATCGTAGAAAAGTCAGGCTTTAAAGGTTCCTCCGGAAACTCTGTGACAAATCGACTTTTCATATCCAATGCAGAGGCTTTACTGAAGGTTATTGAGAGAATCCTCTCCGGTTTTATGCCTTGTTCCTTCAGAAGCCTGTGGGTTCTGTGAATTATTACTGTTGTTTTTCCGGAACCGGGTACTGCAAGTACAAGAGCCGGACCGTCATTGTGATGTATTGCTTTTATTTGGGTATCATTAAGTCTCATGGCAATCCTCCTATAATTAGACAACTAAAATTTTACCACATAAATGAGGGATTATGTAGTAAACTAATATTATATACTTTAATATCGGGTAACAATGTAATATAATTATGTTAGTTAAAATGAGGTGAATACTTTGAAAGATATATTGAAAAGGTTTGATGATCATTTTATACAGCTTATCAACTCAAGGATTAAAAATCCATACCTGGACAGATTTATGCTCAGAATTACAGATCTTGGGGGAGCAGTATTTACCTCTATATTTGCTTCAGCACTGGTATTTCTTGGAAGCTATAGTACCAAGCTGCTGGGCCTTGAGGCTATATTGGCTCTGTTCTTTGGACAGATATTCGTACAATCCCTGAAAAAACTTATGAGCAGGGAGAGACCCTATAAAATACTCGAACAGCTTAACACCTTCGGTATAGACCTTAGGGATTATTCCTTCCCTTCAGGACACACAACTGCAAGCTTTTCTTTGGCGACCACAATAGCGGTTAATATGCCCAGATTTACTTTGTTTGTATTTTTACTTGCACTCCTTATAGGAATCAGCAGGATATATTTGGGGGTTCATTATCCCACGGATGTTGCTGCAGGGATAATTCTGGGATGTTTTGCAAGCATTATCATACATTTGTATCTTATAGAGGCTGTTGAGAAAATTGCCTTTGTCCTTGGCATCAATTGACAAAATTTGCAATTATAAATATTACCTGATAAACAAGGAGGAATGTGAAATGAACATGACAAGTTTTTTGAAAAGCAGAAAATCAATCAGGGAATTCAAGAAAAAAAATGTCACAGAGAAAGACCTTGCAAAGGTTAAGGCACTTATTCAGGAAATCAATGAGGAAGTCAGGGAAAGCAGCATGGAAGTAAAGCTTTATGAGTTCGGCAAGAGGATTTATGACAGTCTCAAAGGGATTGGAGGCTATACGGGAGTAATGATAGAGAGTCCTCACTATATAGCTCTGGATATGAAAGAACACAGTCCTGAGGAGAAGGTGAACAGCGGATATTATATGGAAAAAATAGTTACCGGGCTGAATGAAATAGGACTGGGAACATGTTGGGTAACCTTAAAGAATCTCGACATGGAAAGAATGAAGGCTATTTTCGGTGAGGATACAGGAGAAAATGACTTTCTTCTGGCTATTGGTTATCCCAAGCCTAAAAACCCATTTGTCCACGAAACATTCAGCGAGAGACTTGGCGTGGAGGAGATTGTATTCCATAAGACCCTTAAAAAGCCTGCTGATATGAATTTCCTTGAAGGGAGAGGACTGGGAGACCTTTTTTTCTATGTTAGGTTTGCACCTTCAAGCAAAAATCTTCAACCATGGAGATTTATAGTGCACGACAATCATGTAGAATTGGCAATAGAGGAGATAAATGGAGAATTCTGCTATACGGATGCAGGAATCGCAATGTACTATTTTGAACAGCTTGCGAGGACACAGGGTCTGAAGAACAAGTGGATTGTGGATATGAGGCCTGAAGAAGTAAAAGGAAAGAAATATATGTTTATAGGGAGATATGAACTATAGAGTTAAAAAAGTAGGGGGTATCCTCTACTTTTTTTCTCAGGTTATGATAAAATACTAAGGAGACCACCATGAGTAGAAAGATGAAAAATTACAGGGTTATGGCTGAGGGATTTTATTCAGACGGAAAGATCGGAAGAGCATTGTCTATGTATAAAAAGGCATTAAGGTTTTCCAGGACCAGGGAAGATACCTGTTTACTTCTTTTTAACATTGGAGTGATTCTGACTGAGCAGGGGAAACACGAATCCGCATTGGAATGCTATAGAAAAATATTGCGGATCGACCCTGGTTATCATGATGCATATTATCAGCTTGCAGTAATGCTGGAGGATATGGGTGATCATGAAGGTGCGATTTACAACTACAGGATTGCATTGAGACTGGAGCCCCATGATACAATGAGCATGTATAATCTTGCAAATTTATTGGATCTGCGTGGAGAAGAGGGGGCTGCCAAGAAGCTTTACAGAAAGGTTCTGCAGCTTGAGCCGGATCATCCCTACACGTTGAATAATCTCGGTGCAATGCTTGAGGCACAAGAGAAATACTCTGAAGCATACAAGGTTATAGAGAAGAGCATTCAATCCAAGGATGATTTCTTCATGTCCCATTTCAACATGGGAGTTGTACTGAAGGCATTGGGGGAAACCGACAAGGCACTGGAACACTATAGAAAATCACTAAGCCTGAACCCTATGTATCATTATGCATACCTCAATATGTCTGCAATATTTATTGAGAGGAACCAGTACGATGAAGCCGTTGAAATTCTTACAGAGGGAATTGAAGCAAACCCTGAGGCGCATGACCTATATTATAATAGAGCATGTTCCTGGTCCATACTGGATGAAAAAGAGAAGGCGATTGATGATATAGAAACATTTCTCAAGATGCATCCATCACTTATCAAATGGGTTTTATGGGACAAGGATTTCGATAACCTGAGAGATGATGATCGATTCAAAGGAATCATTGGATCGTATAATAAGACTGAAGGAAGTGAAGAAGCAAATGATAATGGTCAAGACGGATGATGAAATCCAGAAGATGAAAAAGGCAGGTGAGATACTTGCAGGTCTACACAAGGAATTAAAGAAGATAATCAAGCCGGGAATAACTACAAAGGATATAGACAGGTTTGTAGAGAAGTATCTGGAGGAGAGAGGAGCATATCCTGAACAGAAAGGGTATCACGGTTATCCATATGCAATATGTGCTTCTGTAAATGATGAAATCTGCCATGGTTTTCCAAGAGAGGAGCCTCTTCAGAACGGAGACATAGTATCAATAGATATGGTAGTCAAATACGACGGTTGGCTTGCAGATTCAGCCTGGAGCTATGCTGTAGGAGAAATTTCCGAAGTAGCCAAAAGACTGATGGAAGTAACCAAGGAAGCGCTTTATCTGGGAATTGAGAAGGCATTACCCGGCAATCGACTGGGAGATATCGGCCATGCTGTACAGCAGCATGTGGAACAAAATGGTTTTTCTGTTGTCAGGGATTTTGTAGGTCATGGCATAGGAAAAGACATGCATGAGGATCCTCAGGTTCCCCATTACGGGAAGCCTGGTAGAGGTGCGAGACTTGTTGAAGGAATGGTAATTACAATAGAACCAATGGTAAACAGTGGGGAATGGAGTATGAAGCTGGACGATAATAAATGGACTGCTAGAACTACTGATGGAAGTCTTTCAGTTCAGTATGAGCATACAATAGCAATCACAGCTAACGGCCCATTAATTCTAACAGATCAGGGAGAGGAAAGATAAGGTGGATTAAAATGTCAAAAGTCTACACTGCACGTGAAGAAATCGTAAATGGAATTACACACGGTTTAGGAATACTTTTTGGTATAGTTGCTTTAATACTATTGCTTTTGTCACCTGGGGCGAAGGAAAGCATGGCGGCTGCAGTTTCATTTGGGATATATGGAACCTGTATTATTCTGATGTTCTCTGCATCGACACTGTACCACAGCTTCAGGAAGGAAAAAATAAAGAAGGTACTGAGGGTTTTTGACCATTCTTCAATATTTTTGTTTATTGCGGGGACATACACTCCAGTTGTTATGCTTACCCTTGATGGACCCATGAGAACGTGGATTCTCGCAGGAACATGGCTTGTGGCAATTCTTGGTGTTGTATTCAAGATCCTGACCTATGGGAAGTTTGACAAGTACAATGCCTTGTCTCTGGCGTTATATATAGGCATGGGGTGGATGGCGATAATTCCAATAAAAGCAATTATTGAAGCTACATCCTGGGGATTTTTTGCATTTATTCTTGCAGGAGGATTGCTGTACACTATAGGAACAATTTTCTACAGTGTAAAAAGGATACCCTATAATCATGCAATATGGCATCTGTTTGTACTTGCAGCCAGCATATCACATTTTATCGGGATTGAAATTTATCTGGCATAAAACCAACGCGAAAGAAAGCATCGCAGCTTGGAGGAATATCTACACATAGCTGACCTTGCAAATTCAGCAAGATTAGTGACAGAAATGATTAAGCAGTATGAGTGATGTTACAAGGATAGTCCTTAAGGACTATCCTTGATTCTTGTAATTGGGAAGCAAATAAGGCAGGATGGCTTATACAGATTATGAAGTCAAGGAGCACACGATGAGAAGAGAGCTGAATCTAACAGAAGGAAATATAATAAAGACCCTTACAAAGCTTGCACTGCCCATAATGGGGACTTCTTTTATCCAGATGGCTTATAGCCTTACAGACGCCATGTGGTTGGGGAGGCTCAGTACAAATGCAGTTGCTGCTGCAGGGATAGGGGGATTCTTTCTTTGGCTTGGTGCAGCGCTAATCATGATTACACAGGTCGGTGTTGGAGTAAGTGTATCCCAGAGTTATGGAAGATCAGATATAAAATCTGCAAGAGAGTACATAACAGCAGGACTTTTGATAGATATTATCATAGGTATTTTGTATGGTTTTTCACTGTACACATTCAACAGGCATATAGTTGGTTTCTTCAATCTGGGAGACCTTGAAGTGATTGGCATGGCTGAAAGCTATCTAAGGATAATAGGAACGGGTATCATATTTCATTTTTTGAATCCAGTCTTATCGACAACTCTGAACAGCTCCGGTGACAGCTTAACTCCTTTCAAGATAAATTCAATTGGTCTTGTTGCAAATATGATACTCGATCCACTGCTTATATTTACATTTGGATTGGGGATAAGGGGAGCTGCAATTGCAACCATAACAGCTCAGATGGCTGTAACGGTTATATTTCTAGTGCTAGGCAAAAAAATCAATGCACTTTATTCGACATTCAAGCTATTTTCTTTGCCGGATATGGATAAGGTAAGAAGAATAGTCAGGCTGGGTTTACCACCTTCTACACAGATGGGGGTACATGCATTGATCAGCATAATATTGACCAGAATAATCGCGGGTTATGGTCCAATAGCTGTCGCAGTACAGACAATCGGGTCACAGATTGAATCCATCTCATGGATGACATCGGAAGGATTCGCAGCTGCAATATCTGCATTTGTGGGACAGAATTATGGTGCAAACAAAATTTCAAGGATTAAGGAAGGGTATTACAAGGCAATAAAGGTACTGGGAAGCTTCGGGATTTTCACATCTTTTCTCTTGATTTTTGCTGCAGAACCCTTATTCACAATCTTTATACCCAAAGATCCACAGGCTATCGCTGAGGGAGTTATATATCTGAGGATACTTGGGTTGTCCCAGTTTTTTATGAGTATTGAGATTGGAACAGCAGGTGCTTTCAATGGCCTGGGAAGAACCATACCGCCAACCATAACAGGAGTCACATTGAATGCATTGAGAATACCTGCTGCAATTTTCCTTTCCGGATACACATTCCTGGAGCTGTCGGGAATCTGGTGGGCTATAAGCGGAAGCAGCATTTTAAAGGGAATCATACTTTTCATTTGGTATCAAAGGCAGCTGCAAAAACTTAAAGAAGCCTGATTTTATCAGGCTTCTAAAGTGCTTTTCTTTGGGAAATTACATTTATCCCAGTTCCAAGAATATTCTCAACTAAAATCTGACCTTTCTTAACAGGAGCATGTACTTTGGTTTTCTGGATTATCATAAGAACCTCATCTATAAGGGAAACAGGAATTTTATCTGATGTTGCCACAGGGAGTCTGCTCATTTGTCCTCCTGACAGAAGGCATCTACCTGTTACAATCTTATCTTCAGAATCCATATGTTTCCTGACAAATTCAAGTCCACGTCCACAACGGTTACCATCTGCTACATTTTCGTTATCTTTCCTGGCTATGAATATTTCACAGGCCATAGGGCAAACCTGGCAAGTGATTTTATTTTTCATCTGTCAACACCTCCAGGAGATTATAACATAATAAGTTGAAGAAATGACATTTTTAGAGTAGAATTTAAATAAGGACACAACCAAGGGGGTGCAGAATGTTAGGT
The DNA here is from genome assembly GCA_051744365.1 of Bacillota bacterium. Taxonomy (GTDB): domain Bacteria; phylum Bacillota; class Clostridia; order Tissierellales; family Tissierellaceae; genus Gudongella. Next base: position 11,292 of record JBNJCX010000010.1, on the reverse strand, counting down.
TATCCAGAAATACTCGCACGATTGCTGATATCAACAGTTCTAGGAGGAATAATCGGCATTGAGAGGGAAGCCAGCAACAGACCGGCAGGCTTCAGGACTCATATACTGGTCAGTGTAGGGTCAACTTTGATTATGCTGGTTTCAATGTATGCAATCCCTCAGCCTGCTGACCGGGCCAGAATAGCTGCCGGGGTAGTAAGTGGAATTGGTTTCCTGGGAGCTGGTACAATATTAAGAACCGGAAATCAAGTCAGAGGTCTAACAACTGCAGCAAGTTTATGGGTTTGTGCCGGAATAGGTTTGGCAGTTGGGTCTGGGTATTATTTTGGTGGAATTGTAACAGCCATGATAGTCCTGATATCACTTGTTGTACTTTCGAAGGTGGAGAAAAACGTGCTAAGAGGTGCAAATAGGCTGATAACGATAACTGCTTTGGACAGATCTGGACTTATTGGAGAAATTGGAGTGATATTCGGACGACACAACGTCAGTATCAGAAACATTTCAATAGATGATATAACCAATGATGATGACGAACCGTCCGGAGTTATAGAGGTAAAATTCTACATCAAAAAGCCTATGGGCTTTGATCACCGGATTCTTAATAATGAACTGTATCAGGTTCAAGGAGTAAAATCAATTGATATGGACAACGGAAAAATCGATAGGAACTAATTAATCTTAGGAGGTAGACAATGCTGAATCAACTTAAGAAACCAATTAACAATGAAGAAATTGCAATTATAAAGACAAATCATGGGGATATAAAAATCAGACTTTTCCCGGAGGTTGCCCCAAAGGCAGTAGAGAATTTCACTACCCATGCAAAGGATGGCTACTACGATGGTATAAGCTTCCACAGGTTGATCAATAATTTTATGATCCAGGGTGGAGATCCCGATGGTACGGGCCGCGGGGGAGAGAGCATATGGGGAAGGCCATTTGAAGACGAATTCAGCGCCGAGTACAGAAATATTCGTGGAGCATTGTCTATGGCAAATTCAGGACCAAAGACAAATGGCAGCCAGTTCTTCATAGTTCAGAAGAAGGACATGGAAAGAAATATCATTGACCAGATGAAGAAGCTTGGAGAAGCCAAGGGGTTTTCTGAGGATGTTATAGAAGCTTATGAAGAGTATGGTGGCACATACTGGCTTGATGGTAAGCATACAGTGTTCGGTCAGGTATTCCAGGGGATGGATGTAGTGGATAAGATAGCGGAGCTTCCAGTGGGAAAAAATGACATGCCCAAGGAGCCCGTTATGATAATGACAATAGAGATAACAGAGTACAAGGAATAAAGCTATGAAAAAGGCCATATCAAGGGAAATAGAAAACTATATCATGGAATTCCAGGGTAGAGAAGATATAAAAACTCGTTGGGACGCACCAATAGTTGGCTTTGCTTCAGCGGATGATTCCATGTTTCCCCTTTTAAAAGAGGTGGCAGTCCCAGATCATATGCAGCCTGAAGATATTTTGCCTGGAGGTAAGTCTGTTATTGCATACTTTTTACCCTTTCAGGAATGGATTCCTAAGAGTAATGTTAAAAATTTGGAAAGCTCTGAGGAATGGGCGAGAGCATATGTGGAGACGAATATACTAATCGGGGAAATAAACGACCATCTGGTGGAGTGGCTTAATGGATTGGGACACGGGACAGCCAAGCTGCCTCCCTCCATGAATATGGATTATAAGAGGCTGGTAAGTGTGTGGTCAAACAGACACGTTGCATATGTTGCCGGATTGGGAAAGTTTGGACTAAATAACATGCTGATTACAGAAAAGGGATGCTGCGGGAGACTTGGAAATGTAGTGACTAGTCTTGAACTGGAGCCTGATGAGAGAAAGAAAACTGAAAACTGCCTGTACAAGCTCAACGGCAGCTGCACTGCATGTGTTGACAGATGTGTTAACGATGCTCTCTTTACAGATAGCTTTGATAGATTCAAATGCTTCCAGATGCTTACTGTCAATGGAAATAAATTCAAATACCTTGGAGATGCAGAGGTCTGTGGCAAATGCCTTGTAGCATTGCCTTGCTCCTTTAGAAATCCAGTTGTATAAATGGTTTAGGTGGCCTTGTGGAAGGGCCATTAGTTTTGAATATGTAAAAATAATTTGAGCAAAAATAATTTTCTGTATATATTCAGTGCATCTGTAAGAAATGGGAGGGACATAAATGCATCAATACAAAGGGAAACTGATAATTCACACAGGGTCCATGTTTTCAGGGAAGACATCAAGCCTGGAGAAAGAGGTTAAGAGGTTTATGATTGCCGGTTACCGGACTGTTGCCTATAAACCAGCTGTAGACAAAAGATATCCCACATCTGAGATAGTGACACATGACAAGACTTCCCTTGAAGGCATTCTTGTTGACGATATTGATCAGTTGCTGAAGCATTGCGAGAATAATAATCCAGAGGTTGTGGCAATAGATGAGGTTCAATTCCTCGGTGGAGATATCGAAAAAATAATAGGAGGTATTAACCTTCTTTTAAGCAATAATATCACTGTAATATTGGCAGGCCTTGATATAGACTTTTCAGGGAAACCCTTTGAGATATTGAAGGAGCTTATGCCTATCGCAGATTATCTCACAAAACATCACGCAGTATGTGTTAAGTGTGGAACAGATGCCTGGGTGAGCCACAGGAAGACAAAGGAAAGAGAGCGGGTGGTATTGGGAGCCAGTAAGGAGTACGAGCCCCTTTGCAGAACATGCTTCCTGAAGGAAAAGAAAATGGAAGATTTAATTGTAAACAAGAATCAGGTAACTTTTATAGAGTGAAAATATGGGATGACAAGTGTCATCCCATTAATAATATTATTCAAAAAGTGTTATATTTCCGGACGAACTTGTGAGATCAATTGTATATTCACCCTCCTGGAGGGTCATACTTAGATTGTCTCCATCATTTTGTATTGAGGCAGCAGCACCTTCATATGAAATTCTTCCCGAAGAGGTCGTTCCCTTAACTTCTAAGGAAAGCCCTTCCAATGGCCCGATATGCATATCCCCGGAGCTGGTAGAAACTTTTATGGCAACCAATGGTTCAACCGGTCCAAGGGAAACATTTCCTGAGCTGCAGGTTATTGATATCTTTCCGGATGCTTTGGGAATTTCTATTTCTCCTGAGGAGGATTGGATACTTGATTCTTCTGATAACATTTCTTCAACTTTAATATTTCCCGAGCTGGTTTCAATAATAACATCCTGGACATGCAATGCCTCTGCTTCAAAGTTGGCGGAGGATGATGTAAAATGGATGCTCTTATTATAATTTTCAGGTAAATGTATCTCCAGCTGTAGATTGGAACGGGCAACTGTAAATCCTCCTGAAGCAGGCGTAACGGATATCTTTATATTGCTGCCAAGATCCTGAATATCCAGAGATACCTCTCTGTTTGATCTATAGTTTCCCTCTAAGTAGGCTACCAGCTCATCTGTATCTGATGTTATGACCCTTGTATTTGCAAATGTACTGTAAATTGAAATTGCACCGACGTTTTCCGTAATATTAATACTATGTGATTCATCGGCAGAGTAAGATTTCAGGTTGGAAAAAATATTTACGTGTTCAAGAAAGTCTAGATTTTCAAGACCAACGACAGTTTTTTTGCCATCCTCAATTATTTCAATTCCATCCCAGCTTATTGAAACGGATTTGCCATCTTCATTGACCCTTATTCCCTCAGAATCGATTTCTACAGCATCGCCGTTATCTGTAATTACTATTCCACCTTCTCCTGCGATATCATCTACATTGAAATTGTCGATATAGATAAGTGAATATATCCCAACTCCAAAGGCAATCAGAGCTATTCCTGCAAGTATAAGGGATAATCTTTTTAAATCCATATAACTTCCTCCTAACTATTTATTATTTTTCTGTTCCACTCAATATACATCGATGCGAGTTTGTAGACTAGCTTGCTCAGTAAAATTCCAAGGATAAAAACCAATGCGCCAAGAGCACTCATTCCAATACCAAAAGACACAGAAGTAAGTATTCCAGGGGCAAAGCCTGTTATTAAACTTGTAAAGGGAGCACCAATCATTAGCCCCACGCCACCAATAACAAAGCCGATACCGGTACCAAAAATGCCGACTATAATACCAAGCACGGCCATCACAGGTCCTGCCAGGAACACAATATTAAGTCCCAATAAAAGTAGTAAGATTAGAAATCTTTTTGTACCATCCTCATTTGATTTTCTATTATCATTGACAACAGCTTCATTCTTGATGTTGTGATCCATTGTGCTCAATATACTGTCTGAAACCTCTCTTGGAGATCCCAGCTCAGAGGATATTTCCTCATCTGTTTTTCCCTTATCCCGGCCAATATTGAAATGCTCTTCGTAGTCAAGTAATATTTCCCTTAGCTCATTTTCATTCAAACCATTCAGATAGGATTTAAGCTCTTTCAAATACTCATTCCTGGTCATCAGACACACCCCTTAACAATAGATTGACTCCATTAACAAAATTCTCCCATTCAATGTGAAGTTCTGAAAGTACATCTCTACCCTTTGAAGTAAGCTTATAGTATTTTCTGGGCGGACCCTCCTGGGATTCCTCCAGATATGTGGTTACGTAGCCGTCACTTCGGAATCTACGTAGGAGAGGGTATATGGTACCTTCAGAAATTGCGATATACCGGGAGATGTTTTCAACCAATTCATACCCATAATAATCCCTTCTATCTAGTAAAGTCAGCACACAAAGCTCAAGTACTCCCTTTTTGAATTGTATGTTCATGGCATATCTCCTTTCTTAGCTATAAGATATCACAAGCTATCATACATTGCAAGGTACTAAATAAAAAAAACAGGAGAAAATTTTCTCCTGTTTACTCAAAGCTTAGTCCTTCTTTGTGTAATCCTACACTTAACACAATTCCAATAGAGATAAGATTTATCAGCTGGAAGGTTCCACCATAGCTCATAAAGGGAAGAGGTATTCCTGTAATTGGCATCAATCCAATAGTCATTCCGATATTCTCCCATATATGAAACAGAAACATTGCTGCCAGTCCTACAGACATATACGATCCGAATTTATCTGGACTGTTACGGGCAATTCTTATTATACGGCTAATCATGACGAAATAAAGAATAATCAGGGCACTTCCTCCAATAAAACCTAGCTCTTCGGCCAGAACAGCAAATATGAAGTCCGTTTGTTTTTCCGGGATGTAGTTGAATTGTGTCTGAGTTCCCTGGAAAAGGCCACGACCAAATAGCTTCCCGCTACCTATAGCTATACGCCCCTGTATGGCTTGGTAGCCTGTGTTTATAGCATCTCTCTCTGGATCCATGAAATTATGGATCCTGTCTTTCTGGAAATTATCAAGTCTTGACCACAAAACAGGCAGACTCATAAGTCCCATGCCAATTGCTACACCGATGTACTTCCACTTCACACCGGCAACAAAAAGCATTGCCGCAATAAAAAATACAAATACCATGGCTGTACCTGCATCGGGCTGCAGAAGTATTAATCCTACAGGAATAAATGCAAAAATTAGAACCTTGAGAAGAACAGTGGGTGAATTCATTTCATCCTTGTTTTTATCCATGTATTTAGCCAGAGATATTATCAGTCCCACCTTGACAAACTCAGCAGGCTGAAAACCGAAGGAACCTATATACAACCACGACCTGGCTCCCCATTGATTGTCACCGACTCCCATAAAAAGGACAGCAACGAGCATTGCGATTGATACCAGGTATATGGGGATATAGAGCTTTCCTAGGAACTGGTAGTCAAAAAATACCAGAAAAAGGATGGCCATTAATCCAATCACAGTAGCAATCCCCTGTGTTCTGACAAACCTGATATTATCCATACTCAAGGTTGCAGAGTATATCACCACAAGACCGTATAGGCTAAGTAATACGATTGTAGTCAACAATATAAAATCAAATTTTTTAAAAGCTTTTTTTCTAAGATTGAACATAAAATCTACTCCTTTACATCAAGACATATTATATCACAAGATGATTTATTCAAGTAGTGGGTTTAAAGTATATTATTTGATATAATTAAATTCGGAGGGATAATGATGCCTAGGGAAAGAATATTAGAAATAGCAAAGAAGCTGGATATCGATTTAATAGGCTTTACTCATGCTGGTCCTCTGGAGAGAATCAGGAAACAGATGGAAGAAAGAGCTTTATCAGGTAAAGCCACTGAATTCGAAGAAAAGGACATGGAAAAAAGATTAGACCCCAGAAAAACCTTGGAGACCTGCAGATCAATAATAGTAATTGGCATTTCTTACAATAGGACATGCAAATCAAAGGGCAGTACATCTATAAAGGGCAGCCTTTCAAGATCCTCATGGGGGAGAGATTATCATACTCTGCTCATGGGAAAAATGAATGAGCTTATAAAAGAGATGAAAAAGCTCTACAAATTCAAGCATATGTCCTTCTGTGACACGGGACCATTGATTGACAGAGAGCTAGCCTACAGAGCTGGTCTAGGATACTACGGAAAGAACTGCAGCATCATAAATCCGGAATACGGGTCTTTTATCTTTCTTGGTTATATTCTTACTGATATGGAAATACAACCTCAGGAAATTCAGTTGGAGAGTCAATGTGGAGATTGTACTCTGTGCATGGATGCATGTCCGACTGGTGCACTGGAAGGTCCTGGAAGGCTGAACCCAAAACGGTGCATTTCCTACCTTACACAAACAAAGGATGTAATACCTGAGGAATTATCATCAAAGATGGGTATAAAAGTATATGGGTGTGACACATGTCAGACAGTCTGTCCGAAGAACACAGGTGTTAAATTGTCGTCTCACCGGGACTTCGACCCTGTAAAGACAGGTGGAATAATAGATATTGAGGAGCTAGTTCGAATGTCAAAAAAAGACTTTAGAACAAAGTATGGAGACATGTCGGGCAGCTGGAGAGGCAAAACGGTTCTCTTGAGAAACTCTATTATAGCATTGGAGAATATGGGGGATGGAGCCCACTTAGAGCTGGTAAGACTTCTGGACAAAAAGAATATTGAGCTATTAAAGCCTTACACTTCAAGGATACTGAAAGATATGGTAGAATAGCATCTGTCGATTTTATTGTGAACATTAAATATATAACCTTTAAGGAGGGATTTTCAGTGTCAAATGTACATGAACTAGAATTTTTGAAGGAAAAAATCCAGGAACTGAAGGATGATGGTGTATACAGAAAGCTTCCAGTAATGAGCTCTGCAAGTGATGCAGAGGTAGTTCTTAATGGAAAGAAAGTCATTAACCTGTCTTCAAACAATTACCTTGGTTTTGCGAATCATCCAAGAATGAAGAAAGCGGCAATTGAGGCTGTTGAAAAATACGGAGTTGGAGCTGGTGCTGTACGTACGATTATCGGAAATATGGATATCCATGAAAAACTGGAGGAGACTCTGGCTAAATTTAAAAGGGAAGAAGCAGCCTTTATCTATCAGTCTGGATACAACTGTAATGCAGGAACCATACAGGCTGTTACTGAGGCAGGAGATTTGATAATTTCAGATGAGCTGAATCATGCGTCAATAATTGATGGTGCAAGACTGTCAAAGGCAGCAAAAAAGGTTTACAAACATTCAGACATGGAAAGTCTTGAGGCTGTACTGAAGGAAAACAAGGATAAACATAGAAATATGCTGATTATTACAGATGGGGTATTCAGTATGGACGGAGATATGGCAAAGCTTCCCGAAATTGTTGAGTTGGCTGAGAAATACGGCGCTATGACATATGTAGACGATGCTCATGGATCAGGAGTTCTTGGTGAAAGTGGAAGAGGTACGGTCGACCATTTCGGACTTCATGGAAGAATTGACTTTACAATAGGAACACTTTCAAAGGCAATCGGTGTTATCGGAGGATATGTTGCAGGTTCAAAGACAATGTATGAATGGCTAAGCCACAGAGCAAGACCTGTTCTTTTCTCAACGTCACTGCCACCGGCAGCAGTTGGAGCGATTACAGAAGCATTGAATATGCTTATGGAATCTACTGAATACACAGACAGGCTGTGGGACAATGCAGCGTACTTCAAGAGGAAAATGGGCTCGTTGGGCTTTGATACAGGTAACAGCGAAACACCCATAACACCAGTCATAATTGGTGATGAGGCAAAAACCATGGAGTTCAGCAAGAGACTGCTTGAAAAGGGAGTTTTCGTTTCAGGAATAGTGTTTCCAACAGTTCCAAAGGGAACAGGAAGGCTAAGATGTATGGTAACAGCAGCTCATTCAAGGGAACACCTTGACAAGGCGGTTGAAGCCTTTAGGCAGGTAGGAGAGGAAATGAATCTGATTTAGGCTATAGGAGGGGCATACTCCCCTCTTTTCTTTATGGTGAAAATAGTATAATATGGAAATAAGAAATATCAAGAGGTGTGAATATGATAATTGGTGCGTGTACCCTGGAAATCCATATATATGAAGTATACTCATTGAAGGAAAAACGTCAGGTGATTAAGAGCATTCTGGGAAGGCTTCAATCTCGTTTCAATATATCAGTGGCTGAGGTGGACAACTTTGACATCTGGCAAACAGCTGTTATAGGATTTGCATGTGTATCCAATGAATCTGCACATGTCAGGAGTACGATAGACAACGTAATAAGATTTGTTGATTCAGATGGCAGAGTTGAGATAACTGCCCATGAAGTTGAAATATTATAGGAGAGTGAAATGAGAAAAAGATTGACTAATAAAGAAATCAAGGAAGTATTGGAAATTTTGGACAACCTTTATCCTGAGGCCAGTGCAGAGCTGAATTTCAGGAATCCATTTGAGCTTCTTGTTGCAACAATACTTTCTGCACAATGCACAGATGTTCGTGTCAACAAGGTTACTGAGGACATGTTCGAAGAGCTTAAGACGCCGGAGGATTACATCAGACTTGGAGTGGTTTCTCTTGAAAAGAAGATTAGAAGCTGCGGACTTTCAAATACTAAAAGCAAAAATATCATAGGCGCATGTAGAATTATCTTGGAGGACTATAGAGGCGATATTCCGGGAACAATTGAACAGCTGATGAGTCTACCGGGCGTTGGCAGAAAAACCGCAAATGTGGTTGCCAGCAATGCATTCGGCATACCTGCCATAGCAGTGGACACTCATGTTTTCAGGGTATCAAACCGGATAGGGCTTGCTACATCAAAGACAGTGGAAAACACAGAGAAAGATTTAATGAAGAATATACCAAAAGACAAGTGGACTAAAGCTCATCATCAGCTGATTTTTCACGGAAGAAGAGTGTGTAAGGCCAGAAAACCAGAGTGTGAACTGTGCCAGGTCAATACTCACTGTCTTTATTTTAAGAATGAGGTGTAGAGATGAAAACTGGAATTAAAATTTTTATAGCAATCCTATTGATCATGGTGGTCGCAGGTGTTGGTGGCTATGCATATCTGGATAGCTATATAGCTAAGGACACTTTCTATGAGGGTATCTTAATAGACGGAATGCCCATGGATGGGTTGACTCTGGAAGAGGGTATGGAGGAGCTTAAGAAATCCAAGGAAGATCTGAATTCCAAAAAGATTATTCTTACAGTAGAGGATTATCAGGATGCTGATTATTTCATTTTATTGTCAGATCTGGACCTGAATTTCAACTATGAAGAAGTTGCCACAGAGGCATATGGAGTTGGCAGATCTGGGAATATATTCCAGAGATTTGCTATTATAAGAGATCTTCAGACAAGGCCTGTGGAATTTAAGCTTACACCAAGTGTAAATACAAAAGGTGCTGAAAATATCGTGGAAAGAATTGCACAGGATATCGATCTGAAGCCGGTTGATGCACAGTTCAGCTTCCAATCAGGTCAGTTTGAAATTATCAAACCTGTGGAAGGCAAGGCAGTTGACAGAGGCTCCTTTATGAAATCTCTTGAGAATCTGGAGGAAGAAATTCTTGAAGTGGAAACCATGGAAATATCTGTTCTTACAATAGAGCCGGAGATTCATGAGGAGTACTATGAAAAGATTAATGGAATTATCGGAGAATTTTCAACCAGCTTTGCCGGTAGCTCTGCAGGAAGAAGCCACAATATCAGACTATCATCGGAATCCTTCAAGGGAATGCTGGTCATGCCCGGCCAGCAGGTATCCTACAATAAAACAACAGGTCCGAGGCAGGAAAAGTTAGGCTACAGGGAGGCACCTGTTATACTGAACGGAGAACTGGTTCCAGGAATGGGTGGAGGCGTTTGTCAGACATCAACAACTCTTTACAATGCACTATTGTTGGCGGATATGAAGATTATTGAGAGACACCCACATTCAATGCCGCCAGGCTATGTGAAAAGAGGAACTGACGCTGCGGTTTCCACTGGTTATCTGGACCTGATATTCAGGAATGATTTTGATTATCCGGTTATGATAGACAGCAAGATTGATGGTACCCGAGTATATTTTTATGTATATGGAGACAAGGAGAACAGGGACTATTCAGTGAAGATTTCAACCAGCAACATCGCCACAATCCCCTACAAGGTTCATGAAAATCTGGAAGAAACTCTCCAACCGGGAGCCAGGGAGCTGGTACAGGAAGGTAGAAACGGATACAAGGTAAACACATTTAAATCCATAATTAAAAATGGAGAAGCAACAAGCACTGAGCAGATTTCACATGATTACTACAGGGAAAGGGATTATATATATAAAGTCGGGCCAGAGAAGATAATCCAGCCTGAAGTACCTGTGGATCAGGTTAAGGATCCAGAGGTTGAGACTCCGTTAAGTGAAGTTCCACAAGCTGAGGAACCAGTACAGGAAAGCGTTCCTGAAGGTGAGGAAGCAGAGGATGCCTCCGATCCAGTGGAAGTAATTCCCGAGGAAGCAGAGGATGCCTCCGATCCAGTGGAAGTAATTCCCGAGGAAGCAGAGGATGCCTCCGATTCAGTGGAAGTAATTCCCGAGGAAGCATCAGAGGAACAATGACAACTATACCCATATGGAGCAAATTTCAATAACTTTGCAGGTTGATTAAGTCATCCTGTTCTGATATCATAAAGACAAATAATATTTGAATCAGGTATCTCATTAGAGATTTAATAGGGAAAGTGGTGCAAATCCACTACAGCCCCCGCTACTGTAAACGGGAACGAATTCAGCAAATGCCACTGGGAAACCGGGAAGGCGCTGATTTTAGGATGAACCGTGAGTCAGGATATCTGCCTGTGACATTTACTTAGATGCTTTACCTCGGAGGGAGGGATGTATAAATTTTGTATAAATAGCCCATCTTCTGATGGGCTTTTATTTATGAAAA
>JBNJCX010000009.1:0-53884 GCA_051744365.1 Bacillota bacterium | reverse complement strand
AAGCTTACACTGACGGTAGGAGCACCAAGTGAAGACCTGATGGAGAATATGATCCTTCAGATGAGACGTTTCCAGGATGTTTATGAGGTTACAGAATAGGGAGAGATGAAGAAAATGGCGAAAATGTTCTATGAAAATGATTGTGATATGAGTCTGCTGAATGGCAGGAAGGTGGCTGTTATAGGCTACGGAAGCCAGGGCCACGCACATGCGCTGAATCTTAAGGAGTCAGGTGTGGATGTAAGGGTTGGACTTTACGAAGGCAGCAAGTCCTGGGCCAGGGCTGAGGAAGCTGGTCTTGTTGTATCAACTGCAGGTGAAGCTGCGGAGTGGGCTGATGTGGTAATGCTTCTTGTAAACGATGAAAAGCAGGTGGATCTTTATGAAAGCAGCATCAAGGCTAATCTGACACCTGGGAAATACCTGGCCTTTGCCCATGGCTTCAATATCCATTACGGACAGATTGTTCCTCCGGAGGATGTAAATGTATTTATGGTTGCACCAAAGGGACCTGGACACACAGTTAGAAGTCAGTACCAGGAAGGAAAGGGAGTACCGTGTTTGGTTACAACCCACCAGGATCCAAGCGGTGACACCATGGAAGTTGCTCTTGCATACGCAGCAGGAATCGGAGGAGCAAGGGCGGGAGTCCTTCAGACCACCTTCAAGGAGGAAACGGAAACGGATCTTTTCGGAGAGCAGGCAGTTCTTTGCGGTGGAGTGACAGAGCTTATGAAGGCAGGCTTTGAGGTGTTGGTTGAGGCGGGATATGAGCCTGAAAGTGCATACTTTGAGTGTCTCCATGAAATGAAGCTTATTGTGGATCTGATTAATCAGGGTGGACTGAGCTATATGAGATACTCCGTCAGCGACACTGCAGAATACGGTGATTACTCGGTGGGAAAAAGAATCATCACAGAGGAGACCAGAAACGAGATGAGAAAGGTTCTTTCCGAGGTTCAGGACGGAACATTTGCAAAGAACTGGATATTGGAGAACAAGGCCAACAGGCCTGGTTTCACTGCAAGGAGAAGAATGGAGCAGGAGCATCAGATGGAGGTGGTGGGTAGAGACCTTAGAAAGATGATGAGCTGGCTTAAGAAATAGACTTTGAAACATGACATCAGCTGCCGATGTGGCTGTGTATACCAGAATATATAGAGGTGAGACAAATGAGGATGACAGGTTCAGATATAGTGATGGAATGCCTTTTGAAAGAAGGTGTAGACACCATATTCGGGTTTCCCGGAGGTGCGGTTATTCCACTTTATGATTCATTGAAAAGATATGGGAAACATTTCAGGCATATACTTACAAGCCACGAGCAGGGTGCATCCCACGGTGCTGACGGCTATGCAAGGTCAAGCGGCAAGACAGGCGTTTGCTTTGCAACATCAGGACCAGGTGCAACAAACACGGTTACGGGAATAGCGACCGCATATTCGGATTCAGTGCCAATGGTCGTAATAACAGGACAGGTTGCATCATCACTCTTGGGAAGGGATTCCTTCCAGGAGGTGGATATAACCTCCATAACAATGACCATTACCAAGCACAACTATCTAGTAACCAGCGTGGAGGAAATAGAGGAGACCGTAAGGGAAGCCTTCAGAATAGCAGGGTCTGGTAGAAAGGGGCCTGTTCTTGTTGATATTCCAAAGGACATCATGATGACCCAGATGGACTTTGAACATCTATACCAGCCTGAGGAAGACCATTTTGAGGGGAATGACGAATTTCAGGACATGGACAGGATTGTGGAAATGACAAACCTGGCAGAAAAGCCCATTATCTATGCAGGTGGAGGAGTCATATCCTCCGGAACCTCCAGGGAGCTGGTCAATTTTGCCGAAAAGGGTGATATACCTGTAGTGTCAAGTCTTATGGGTCTAGGGGGATTTCCAAGAGACCATAGATTATCCCTTGGAATGGTAGGAATGCATGGCTTTAAGGAAAACAACCTGGCCGTATGCCACAGCGACCTTATAATTGCAGTGGGTGCAAGATTCAGCGACAGGGTAATAGGAAAGGCTGAGGAGTTCGGTCCAAAGGCCAAGGTAATCCAGATTGACATCGATGCAGCTGAAATAGGAAAGAACAAGGCAGTCGATGGTCATCTGAGGGGATCCATGGATAGGATACTTAAGGAACTGGCAAGCAGAATAGATAGGTTGGAAAGAAGATATTGGCTGGATGAAATCCATACCATGAGGGAGGAAGATCCAATAGGTTCAGAGTGGAGCGGAATCTCTGCATTGAAGGTTGCAAACAGGATGATGCCTGATGCAATCGTAGCAACGGATGTGGGTCAGCATCAGATGTGGACTGGTCAGCACTGGATATTTAAAAAGCCCAGAACATTTCTTTCATCGGGAGGCCTTGGAACAATGGGATATGGTCTGGGAGCTGCTATTGGAGCGCAGCTGGCAAATCCAAAGGAGAGGGTTGTTCTTGTAACGGGAGATGGAAGCTTCAGAATGAACTTCAATGAACTTGGCACTGTAGCAAAATATGACCTGCCAATTGTAATTCTCTTATTCAACAACAATTCGCTTGGAATGGTCAGGCAGTGGCAGGGCATGTTCTGTGATAAAAGATATTCCGAGACAGACCTTGGAAATGAAGTTGATTTTATAAAGCTTGCAGGTGCATTTGGAATTGATGGTGCTAGAGTCAATAGTGAAAATGAGCTTGAAGAGGCTCTTGGAAGGGTAAATGAAAAGAACAAGGCATTTGTTATTGAATGTACATTTTCAAACAATCAATGGGTATATCCGATAGTTCCTGCTGGGAAGGCAATAAATGAGATGGTATATGAAGGAGGAGATGCTTAGATGGGGCAGAGTTATGTATTTTATGATGGAAAGATAGTGGAGGAACAGGAAGTAAGCATTAGTATAAGATCCAAGGCATTCAACTACGGACTTGGCTGCTTTGAAGGCATAAGGGCATACTGGGATGAGGAAAATGAGCAGCTGTATGGATTCAGGCTGAAGGAGCACTACGAAAGACTGCTGGAATCAGCCAAGGCCCTGTATATGGATATACCATACACAGTTCAGGAGCTTTGTGATATTACTGTGGAGCTTTTGAAAAAGAATGGATTCAATACCACTACATATGTAAGACCAGTGGTATACAAGGGATCAGAATCCCTTACTCCCACGCTTTTTGATGATGACAACAGGCTGCTTATGTACTGTCAGCCCATGGGAAACTATGCAGGCAAAACAGAGCTTAGGGTTGCCGTGTCAAGCTGGAGAAGGATAACGGATACAATGCTTCCACCTCGTACAAAATCCACTGGTGCCTATTTGAATTCAGCACTTGCATCCCTGGAGGTTCTTCAGAACGGTTATGATGAAGCAATATTCTTGACCAATGATGGAAAAGTCTGTGAGGGTCCGGGAGAGAATGTATTCCTGGTAAAGAAGGGCAAATTGGTCACTCCACCTCTTTCAGATGATATCCTTGAAGGAATAACAAGGGATACCGTAATGACCCTGGCCAGAGAAGAGCTTGGCATGGAGGTTGTGGAAAGAAGCGTTTCAAGGACTGAGCTTTACAATGCCCAGGAGGTATTTTTCAGCGGCACTGCAATGGAGGTTACTGCAGTTGTGGAGGTAGACAACAGAAAGGTCGGTGACGGGCATGAGGGACCTGTTTGCAAGAAGCTTAAAGGCATGTTCTTCGATATCACAACCGGTGGAAATGAAAAGTACAAGCACTATCTGACGCCAGTGTATGATAAATAACGACAGGGGGTAAATTATGGAAGACAATCACTTAAAGGAGATGGGATTCTCCACAAGGGCAGTTCATGCAGGATACAAGAAGAATGAGGTGGGTGCCCTGGCTACACCTATATATCAGACATCAACCTTCGTATTTGACAATGCAAAGCAGGGTGGAAGAAGGTTCGCAGGAGAGGAAGATGGCTACATATATTCAAGGCTTGGAAATCCAACCAACACACAGGTTGAGGAGAAGCTGGCAAACCTTGAAGGCGGTGAAGCAGCCATATCATCCGCCTCGGGAATGGGAGCGATAACATCGGTAATCTGGAGTCTTGTTGGAACAGGGGACCATATAGTTGCTGCAAAGACTCTTTATGGATGTACATTTGCATATATGAGCCACGGACTTGAAAAGTTCGGCGTGGAGGTTACATTTGTGGATGCAGAGGATCCTGAAAACTTCAGAAGGGCCATGAAGGAAAACACAAAGGTTGTCTATCTTGAGACACCGGCAAATCCAAATATGACAATTGTAGATATCCAAGCAGTATCTGAAATAGCCCATGAACTGGAGGGTTGCTTGGTAGTCGTTGACAACACCTACTGCAGTCCATATATCCAGAGACCCTTGGAGCTTGGAGCAGATGTGGTGGTTCACTCCGGTACCAAGTATCTGAACGGTCATGGGGATGTTATTGCAGGCTTTGCAGTGGGAGCGAAGGAATTTATCGATCAGGTGAGGTTTTTCGGAATAAAGGATATGACTGGCGCATCCCTTTCACCATTTGATGCTTATCTTGTCAACAGGGGAATGAAGACACTTCCCTTGAGAATGGAAAAACATTGTGCAAATGCGCAGGTTGTAGCTGAATTCCTGGAGGGACATCCCGAAGTTGAAAGGGTACTGTATCCAGGGCTAAGGAGCTTTCCACAATATGAGATGGCAAAAAGACAGATGAAGCTTCCTGGAGCCATGATAGCTTTTACACTTAAGGGCGGGCTTCAGGCAGGTGTGGATCTTATGGATGATGTAAAGCTCTGTACGCTGGCTGTAAGTCTTGGGGATACAGAGACGTTGATACAACATCCTGCATCCATGACACACTCTTCATATACCGAGGAAGAAAGGGCCAAAAGCGGCATAGAAGAAGGTCTGGTAAGGCTTTCTGTAGGTCTTGAGGATGCTGAGGATATCATCCATGATCTGGAAAGATCGTTGGATAAGCTAAAATAATTCGAGGAAGTCTCTTAAAAAGGAGGCTTCTTTTTTGTTCAGAATGACATGATATTAACAAATAACAAAACTCCATCTTAATATGTTATCATTAGATTAACGAAATACTTTGCAAAGGAGCGACAAAATGACTCAATTGATAGTTACACTTGCATCATTCGGACTTATACCTCTACTAATAAGGAAAAAGATTAAATTGAGCTATGCAATCCTGATTGTAACAATATCAATCAGCATCTTCTCAGGACTTGGAATTCTCCGTTTGGGAGAAACCGCACTTGGGGTTGTACTGGACAGGTACTCCAGAGATACGATTCTTACAGTTGCGATGGTAGGAATTCTCGGAAGTCTCCTGAAAAGATATGGAATCCTTCAAAAGATAGTGGATTCAATGCTGGGGCTTATCACAAGCAAAAAGCTTATTATGATGATAATCCCATCACTAATAGGGATTATGTCAGTTCCAGGAGGAGCGGTTCTATCAGCTCCTTTTATTAACAATATTGGTGAGGAACTGGAAATAATTCCTGCAAGAAGGGCTGCAATAAACCTTATCTACAGGCATATTTCAATGTTCCTATTTCCATTTGCAACAGGTATGATGTTTGTAAAGGCCGCTATTCCTGAATTGAATATCTATAAGGTCATTGGATTTGGATTGCCCTTTGTTGCAGGGACTGTGATTCTGGGGTATATGCTTTTTATGCGAGGCAAGGGAAACGGTGAAAAGAGGCACAGGGAGGTAACGCTTGGAGGTATCCTTAGACTTCTTGTTCTGGCATCACCAATATATATGTCCGTTATTATAAATGTCATAACGGGACTTCCATTCTTTCTTTCCATGGTGGGTAGTATCATTATTGTATACTTTCTCAGTGATAAAAAAGATTTTCTTTACAGGACGGTCAAGTCGATCAATTATAATACCATACTGATAGTAATATCAATATTGATTCTGAAGGATATTATCCTTCAGATGGATAATATGCTGGAGCTGATAAACGGTCTACTTATGAGCACTCAGGGGGGAATAGGCGTATTGGTCATATTTACATTGGTATCCTTCTTCTTTGGGTATATAACAGGTTATCCGACATCATCATTAGCTATAACCCTACCATTGCTGACCATGATGGGACTGGAGAATAATGCACTTCACATTTACACGTTCTTCCTTTTGGCTGTCTCTTTTGTGGGATACTTTTATTCACCGCTTCATCTGTGCCAGGTCCTTACAATCGACGAAATGAAGGTGACAACTGGTGAACTATACAAGGAATACGGACCATATTTTGCACTTCAGTTAATTCTTATATTTGCTATAACTTTAACATTGATGACTATATTTGCTTGATGAAAGGATGATAATATGAACAGACCAAAGGTATTTATTGCTAATGAAATTCCAAAGGAGGCGGAGGAATATATCGCTGAGTACTGCGATTACGTCATGTGGGATTTCACGAAAAAGAAGACTTTTCAGGATATTGTAGACAATATAGCTGATGTGGATGGAATTCTCCAGGTCGGGATGAAGATTGACAGTGAGCTGTTGAAACATGCACCAAAGCTAAAAGTAGCAAGCAATATATCGGTAGGTTACAACAACTTTAATATTGAGGACATGAAAGAGAGAGGGGTCTTGGGTACCAATACCCCCGGAGTTCTTGACAATACCGTCGCTGACCTTATTCTTGGACTGATAATTGCAGCCGCCAGAAGAATAACTGAGTCCGATGCTGATACAAAGGCTGGAAACTGGAAAAGGGAACAGAAGGACAAGTTCTTTGGCAAGGACGTTCACCACTCGACTTTGGGAATAATTGGAATGGGAAGAATCGGACAAGCTGTTGCAAAGAGGGCAGTTGGATTTGATATGGATATAATCTACTACAACAGAAGCAGAAAGCCCCATGTAGAAGAGAGGCTGGGAGCTCGGTATATGGAAATGGACCAGGTATTGCAGAAGGCCGATTTTCTCGTAGTAATGACTCCACTTAATGATGAGACCTACCACCTTATAGGTGAAAGGGAGCTGAGTCTTATGAAAGAGGACGCATTCCTTATAAATGCTTCCAGAGGACCTGTAGTTGATGAGAAGGCGTTGATAAAGGCACTTCAGGAAGGTGAGATTGCAGGGGCGGGACTAGATGTTTATGAAAAGGAACCGGTTGACACGGACAATCCTCTTCTGAAGATGAAAAATGTAGTTACTTTGCCGCATATAGGATCTGCAACAAGAAAGACAAGGGATGAGATGGGCGTTGTTGCTGCAAGGACACTTGTGGAAGTGCTGCTGGAAGGCGGCAGTGAATATATAGTACCGGAGCTAAGAAAACAATAGAGGAGGATCAAGGATGGGAAAACCGAAGGTATTGATTGGATATCCAGTTAAGGAGGAAATCCAGGATTTTGTTAAGGAGCATTGTGATGTTGTCCAGCTTGATTACTCAAAGTCTATAACCTATGAGGATATTTACGAAGAAATTGAGGATGTGGAGGGTGCAGTCGTCCTTATTACTCCAATTGATGAAAAACTACTGGAGAGGGCAAAGAAACTTAAGGTAGTAAGTAATATTACTGTAGGTTACAATAATTTTGATATTGAAGCAATGAAAAAGGCAGGAGTAATCGGTACCCATTCACCGGGAATCCTTGAAGATACAGTTGCTGATTTTGTAATGGGGCTCCTTATTGCAACTGCAAGAAGGATTACTGAGCTTAATTCTTTTGTAAAGGATGGAAACTGGAAGAAAATAGAGAACAATAATCTTATGGGCCACGATGTTTCAGGAACAAAGGTAGGAATAATCGGTATGGGAAGAATCGGAGGAGAGGTTGCCAGAAGATGCAGCCTGGGTTTTAAGATGGATGTGTCATACTACAACAGATCAAGAAAAGAGGCAGCAGAAAAGGAATTCGGGATTTCCTACAAGCCGATGGAGGAGCTCCTTAAGGAAAGTGATTTTGTGGTGCTTCTTACTCCGCTTACAGATGAGACCCATCATCTTATGGGAGAAAAGGAATTTTCCCTGATGAAGAAGAATGCAATCCTTGTAAATGCTTCAAGGGGCCCGGTTGTTGATGAGAAGGCTTTGATAAAGGCACTTCAAGAAGGAGAGATTGCAGGTGCAGGACTTGATGTATATGAAAAAGAGCCATTAGGTCAGGACAACCCCCTGCTTAAGATGGACAATGTTGTTCTTTCTCCACATATTGCGGCTGGAACCCAACGCACCTTTGACAACCTTGCATGGAATGCAGCTAGGTGTATGGTTAGGATTCTGGAAGGGAAAGAGCCCGTGAATGTTGTGCCGGAAATGAGAAGATAATTCACAATTCTCAATTCACGATTCTCAATTGGCTAGGGTTGATCTCAAGGGTCATAGATCCTTCGTTTCACTCAGGAAGACAAATTAGGGTTATTGTCACTCTATGTCAGGATAGTAATGTTTATTTAATTAATTGTTACTGCCAGTTATAGAATTTTTAATATCTTTGATGTTATTTGATCATTTGGGAGTGTGGTTGAAATTGTAGCTTTAAGTATCACGAAAAGCCCATGAAATGAATGCTTTTAACTGTGAATTGTGAATTGCGAAGTGCCCAGCGATAGAAATATCCAAAATCTATGATTTTGATATATTTCATTGAAAGGGTATGAATTAAAAAAGCCCTGACATTTGAAATGTCAGGGCTTTTTACTATTCCGCTTTTGGTTCTGTTTTCTTGATGCTGAATCCTGTGAAACCGTAGATAATTGCAACTACCGGGTTAATCAGATTCAGGAATGCGTATGGGGCATATGCAAGAGGTGATACCAGTAGTACGCTTGACATATAAGCTCCACATGTGTTCCATGGAATCAATGGTGAGGTAAGAGTACCTCCATCCTCCAATGTTCTTGAAAGAAGTCTTGGCTCAAGTCCCATCTCATCGTATGCATCCTTGTACATTCTACCAGGAATTACAATTGCAAGATACTGGTCAGCTGCCAGAATATTTATTGCAATACTGGTAAGTATTGTTGCAGCAACAAGTGATCCTGTATTGTGAGCAAGCGTCAATATAGCTGCTGCTATTGCTCCAAGCATTCCTGTTCTTTCCATTATACCTCCGAATGTCATTGCAAGAAGTATTAGTGATACAGTCCACATCATGCTGTCCAGTCCACCACGGTTAAGAAGTTCATCCACCATTGCTACGCCACTGTCGATTTCAAATCCATAGTGTGCAGTATTGATTATTTCTCCAAGACCTGAGCCCTGGAATATTGCTGCGAAAATTCCACCTGTTACTGTACCTGCCGTAAGTCCTGGAAGTGCAGGAACCTTCATTATAACAAGTCCGATTACTATAATCGGTGGAAGCAATAGAATCGGCGATATATTGAAGTTTGCTGCGATTCCATCAAGTATAATGTTGATGTTTGACGTATCAAGCTGGCTTCCCGCATATCTCGCACCGATGATTCCGTAAAGAACAAGTGCTATTGTAAAGCTGGGTACAGTTGTCCAGAACATGTACTTGATATGCTCGAACAAAGTTGAACCTGCCATTGCAGGAGCAAGGTTTGTTGTGTCTGATAGAGGTGATATCTTGTCTCCAAAATATGCTCCGGATACAACGGCACCTGCTACTATGTATGCTGGCATTCCAAGTCCCTGACCTACTCCCATTAAAGCAATACCTACTGTACCTGCTGTAGTCCATGAACTACCTGTTGCCAATGAAACTATGGCACAGATAACAGCTGTTGCAACAAGGAAAATCCCTGGAGAAAGAATCTGCAGACCATAATAAATCATCGCTGGTACAGTTCCACTAAGAATCCATGATCCAACCACAGTACCGATAATCATAAGTATCAGTATGGCCTGCATTGCCATTTGGATGGTCTCGATGGCCCCTTTCTCAATTTCGCCCCAGGTATAGCCAAGGCTTACTATTCCTACTGTTGCTGCAACAATAATTGCTACTAGTATCGGGATGTGTGCATCGGTACCAAGATATACGATACCGCTAAACAAAGATACTATTAGGACTAAAATAGGTATTAATGCATGACCGATTGTTGCTTGCTTCTTTGTTTTCATATTAAACCCCCTTGAAATTTATTTTCTGAATTTGTTTTCACACCCTTTGTGGAAAACATACAGATTTTATTATAGATTACACTATATTCTGAGATTTTTCAATTGTTTTCTGATAATTCAGATGAAAAAAATATTAAAATTTAGAGGGAAATATTGAATTATTAATCTGTAAGGCCACAGTTTTTTACAACCATGACAGTTGTCTTTGCATGCTGGATAACCTTATGGGAAACACTTCCCAGGATTGTCCTTGAAAATACCCCAAGTCCTCTGCTGCCCATCACTATAAGATCAAAGTCACCTTCTTCAGCTACATCAATGATTTCTTCGGCAACATCACCGGTCTTGTAGATTGTTTCAACCTCCCCGGGATAATCCTTGAAATCCTCCTTTGCAGTTACGAGAAGCTGCTTGCTCAGGTCAATACCGTCCCTGACTGCATCGAATTTGAAATCCATATCCAAATACCTTATGCTGTCTATGATTGTAAGGATGGTTATGTGGGAATTGAATGCTTCTCCAAGCTCCCTGGCTTTGGCTAGAGCGAGCTTGGAGCAGTCTGATCCGTCGATTGGTACAAGAATTTTTTTCATTGGAACACCTCCGTTGGAATTTATTGCTTAATGGATATATACCCAATGAAGGAAAACAAATGTTGAAATATCAGAAAATTGATGGATAAATTATTAGTACTCAGACTGTACCTTCTCAGGAAAATTTGCTATGATATGATAAATTGATGAAACTGTAGAAAAAGGAGGAAGACTATGAAAAAGCTGATTGAGAAATACCATGATGAGATTATGGAATTGAATGATTCTATTTCTGATAACCCTGAAATCGGTGGAGAGGAATTTCTATCTTCCAAGAAGATGGTGGAAATCCTGGAAAGATACGGAATACCAGTCGAGTATCCATTTGCTGGAATGGATACAGCCTTCAGGGGGATAATAAACAAAGGCAAGGACAGGAAGGCCGCAATACTGGTGGAATACGATGCCTTAAGGGGCTTGGGACACGCCTGCGGGCACTGTGCCGGTGGTACGATTAGCATCCTGGCGGCTCTTGTACTAAATGAGATGAAGGAGGAGATACCCGCGGAAATCCACATTGTAGGCACTCCAGATGAGGAAATGAGGGGCGGTAAGGTTTCCCTGGTAAAGGCAGGGGTTTTCCAAGGCATGGACTTTGCTGTAATGATTCATATGAGCAACAGTAATGCACTTTTCTCAAGATTTTTGGCACTTGATGCGTATCAGTTCAAATTCGCAGGTAAGCCTGCCCATGCTTCGAGTATTCCGTGGGAAGGAAGAAATGCTTTAAATGCAATGAGGCTGTTCTTCGATGCAATGGATATGATGAGACAGCACCTAAAGGATGATACGAGACTTCATGGGTATATTGTAAAGGGCGGAGACGCATCCAATATCGTTCCTCATCAAACTGAGGCGGAGGTACTTGTAAGGGCTGCCAACCGACCTTACCTGGATGAGATAAGCAGATGGGTCATGGATTGCGCCCAGGCTGCCGCTCTAGCCACCAGGACCTCCTGGTCAGTTGAGGAAATCGGAGAGAAATACGACAGTCTGAGAAGAAATGTCGTGGGGGAAAAGGTACTCCAAAACATTTACAACGATCTTGATCTTAAGCTGGCTGATATCAGCAAGGAAGCTGGCGGGTCATCTGACATCGGCAATGTCAGCAACGTGTGTCCGGCATTTCATCCATATCTTGATATTGGAAAGGATTTGAATCCCCATACAATTGAATTTGCCCAGGCCATGAAGACCAAGAGGACCCACAGGGCAATAGCCCATGGCGGTGAGATAATTTCGAGATTTGTTCTTGATATATACAATACGCCAGGTGTCCTTGAAGGAATCCATGAAGAATTCAAGAAAGGTGAAAAGGGTGAATAATATAGACTTGGTGGTTACTTCAGATCATATTTACACTATGTCTGGAGAAGGGGTTGGCTACCTTGAGGGGGGTGCCATGGCAATTGATAGAGGCAAAATTGTTGCCATCGGCAAGAGTGATGAAATCCTTAAGGAGTACAGAGGTGAAGAGACGCTAAATCTTTATAAAAAAGCGGTTTTTCCAGGACTTATAGATGCCCATATGCACACTGGCTTAGGAATCATGAGAGGACTGGCTCAGGATACAGGAAATTGGATGATGTATGGCCTTCAGCCCTTTGACAATGTATTGACTGAAGAGGAGAGAAATGCTGGCAGCAGGCTTGGAATAATCGAGGCTGTAAAGGCAGGAACTACTACAATAGGGGATTATGAGACAAACATGGATTTCGTCGCAGGCTTTATAAAGGAGCTTGGAGCTAGAGGGAATCTAACATATATGATAAGAGAAGCCGAAAAGAGAGTATATAAGCCTGGAGAGCTTTATGAGTTTAATCCGGACCGTGGTGAAAAGGGGCTTCAGGAGAATCTGAAGATTTATGATAAATGGCACAATAAGGAAGATGGTAGAATAAAGGTGCTTTTCGGACCTCAGGGGCCTGATTTTGTGGGCAAGAAGCTTCTGGAGAAAATCTACGCTATTGCCAAGGGAAGGGACACGCTGGTTCATATGCACATCCAGCAGGGAGACAGGGAAACCTTCCAGGTGGAAAGAAGATACGGAATGAGACCCATTGCATGGCTTAAGGAGGAGGGATTCCTGAGTGATACGCTGGTTGCCGTCCACCTTACAGATGCCAGGGATGATGAGGCCAAGGTGGTTGCAGAAAGCGGAGCAGGCATGATATTATGTCCGGGCTCTATTGGGATTATCGATGGTATAGTACCTCCATCGGTTGCATTCCAGGAAGCAAGGGGCAAGGTAGCCCTGGGTTCAGATCAGGCACCAGGCAACAACTGCCATAATATAATCAATGAAATGAAGCTTGTGGCCCTGTTCAACAAAATCAAGTACTCTGATCCAGAAAAAATGCCTGCATGGAAAGCTTTGAGAATGGCTACAATTGAAGGAGCAAAGGCTATCGGACTCGGTGAATTTGTGGGATCTCTGGAAACGGGGAAAAGAGCAGACTTTATTGCAATTGACCTCCAGAAGCCATCCATGAGTCCGGTTTACACCTACCCCATGAGAAATATAGTTCCCAATCTTGTATACAGTGCCAGAGGAGACGAGGTATGTCTGTCGGTTGTCGATGGAAAGGTTATTTACAGGGATGGTGAATTTGCCAATATAGATGAGAAGGAAATGATTTCTGAACTGTGGGATTATCCTCTCTCAATAGGAAGGCGGGCATCGGAAGAGTTTTTTAGGATAAACGGAACAAACGCTGTTTTTATGAAGGAAGATAAGCTTTAAAGATGTAAAAATTAGGGCCCCTCGTTTGAGGGGCCCTAATTTTTCTTATTTGACTACATACACTGAGGTATTGGCGTGACATACAACCCTATGGGAAACTCCACCAAGGAGTGTTCTGGTAAAGACCCCCAGACCTCTGCTTCCCATGACTATAAGTCCAAAGTCACTTTCCTCGGACATTGTAATAATCTCGTTGGCAATATCTCCCATGCGATATGTAGATTTTACGCCGTATGGATAGTCTGCTAGCTTTTCCACTGCCTGCTGAAGCAGCTCCTGACCTGCCTCGATGCTTGAGTTTATCATGTCTTGCTTAAAGTCAACTGAAATAAACCTGCCGCTGTCAATGACTGTAAGCAGTGTCAACTCAGCCTCGTAGAATTTGCCAAGCTCTTCGGCTGTTTCCAGTGCCTTCATTGAGCATTTGGAACCATCGATTGGTACAAGAATCTTTTTTATCATGCTGACCGCCTCCTTAAAAAACATTTTCTAAAATATCCAATTAGGACCTTCCATGTTACTAATCATATACCCACTATGTTGAAGTTAAACTATTTGTTAATCAATTAATTAACAAAATAAAGCGATTTCCCTAAGCTTCCAGGAAGCAGCAGTGAAAAAGGTTTACTGATGGGATTGGAGGGTATTATAATTTGTGAATGATAAAACATTAAGAGTAAGCAAGGAGTGATAATATGTCCACACCACATATTGGTGCAAAAAAAGGAGAAATTGCCGAAACGATACTGCTTCCGGGAGATCCCTTGAGAGCAAAGTTTATTGCAGAGACATTTTTGGAGGATCCAGTCCAGTTCAACGGAGTAAGAAATATGTTCGGATATACAGGGACCTATAAAGGAAAGAAAATATCTGTAATGGGGACAGGAATGGGCGTTCCTTCAATCGGAATCTATTCCTATGAGCTAATTCATTTTTATGGAGTAAAGAACCTTATAAGAGTGGGATCATGTGGAGCATATCAAAAGGATCTGAAGCTTTATGATGTAATCTTTGCCATGGGAGCCAGCACCAACTCAAGCTATGCCCAGCAATACAAGCTGCCAGGTACTTATTCTGCCATAGCTTCCTGGGACCTGCTTTCAAAGGCCGCAAAGGTGGCGGATGATAAGGGAATATCTTATCATGTTGGAAATATCCTGACCAGTGATATTTTCTACACGGTTGATGACGAGGCAGGCAGCAAGTGGATTGGCATGAACATTCTTGCAGTTGAAATGGAATCCTATGCACTGTACTGCAATGCTTCATATGCAGGTGTAAACGCCCTAACTATCCTTACAGTAAGTGACTCCATAGTAAACAAGGAAGAGACCACACCAGAGGAAAGAGAAAAGAGCTTTACTCAGATGATGGAGATAGCACTGGAGCTTGCTGAATAAAAGAATTTGACAAACATACAGGACCTTCCGCAGGGAAGGTCCAAATTCCTTCTGATTGGAGGGCTACACATGAAAAAAAGAAATATTCTGATTGACTGTGACCCTGGAGTGGATGATGTAATGGCGTTGCTTTTGGCTCTTGCGAACCAGGACAAGCTGAATATCATAGGAGTAACAACTGTATCAGGCAATCAGACCCTAGCAAAGGTAACAAAAAACCTAAGAAAGCTGTGGACATTTCTCCATGTTGATATCCCCGCAGCCTGCGGAGCATCAACACCAATAATCAAGGAGCCTCTACATGGAGGAGAAATACACGGTGAAAGCGGAATGGATGGGTGGGATTTTCCAGAGCCTGTTTTCCAGCTGGAATCGGATAATGCAATCCTGTTTTTAAGGGAAAAGATAATGGCATCAGAAGGCAAGGTAACCATTGTACCAACCGGACCTCTTACAAATATTGGACTGCTTTTCTCAGTATTTCCTGAGACAAAGAAAAGGGTGGAGATGATTTCACTGATGGGGGGATCCATTTATTCGGGAAACAGAACTCCCTTTGCCGAGTTCAATATTTATGCAGACCCCGAGGCTGCAAAGATAGTCTTTGATTCAGGAATACCAATAGTAATGAGTGGTCTGGAGGTTACCAACAAGGCTGCCATCAATGACAGGGAAATAAAGGATCTGATGGAATCCGAGGGTATGGTTTCAAGAATGAGTGGACATCTTCTGGATTCCTATACTGATTTCCATAGGAAAAAAGGCCAGAATACTTATCCACTACATGATGTAGTAAGTGTAATGTATTTAATAAAACCTGAGATTTTTGAAGGGAAGGACCATCATGTTGCAATAGACACATCCATTGGAGTCTACAGAGGAAGGACAGCTGCTGATACAGGAGAGTTGATGAGACATGACAAGCCCAATGCATATGTGCTGTTGAATGTGGATAGGGAAGAATTTATGAAGACATTTTTTAATGCATTGAAGGAGCTGGATAAATTAGTCTAGTTCACAATTCACAATTCACGATTCTCAATTATTATAGTAATATTTAGGGCCCAAGAATCTTCGTTGCACTCAGAAAAAACGTAATAAAAATGTTACTCTGAGTATCGAGAAAAGTCTTGGACCCAATTTTGTATCTCAAATATCATTAATTGCTTGTCCCCGGCAATAGAAATATCTAAAATATTTGATTTTAATATATTTCATTGACAGGGTATGAATCGCGAATTGTGAATTCTAATGCTGATTTCTGCCATTGATACTTTTATAATAATTATCCTGCCTGGTTAGCTCTTCAATGTCCTTCTGTAAGGCACTGCGAACCTCAGCATCCTTTATAAGGGGCAAACTTGACTTGATAGTGCCTACTGCCCCGTCTATTCCAACCTGAGCCAGTGTTATTCCAATCTCAAGGTCAGTTGCCGCATTTATGCTGGAATTACTTCTCAGCATATGGCCGATTCTAAGAACCCTCTTGCAAAGATAGCCGTTGTCTCTGGCAACCTCTGCAGCCTTTTCACCGGTATTCTGGATTGTTTCACTACGGCTTTCCTTCTCCTTAGGGGTATCGGCGGGAAGCTTGAATGCATCACATACGCTTGCATATGCCTTGACATCCTCCTGCATACCCCTGAGAAGTCTGAAGCTTATCCCATCCAATTCCTCTGCCAGCTTAATAAACTGGTGATCGGCGAGACCGTATTCTCCCATAATGGAGAGTCTGGCAACCATCCCTATCAAACCACATGCCATGGCTCCGGAAAGGGCTGACGCAGCGTCTCCGCCTACTGTAGTGTCCTTTGAATCCAGTATCTTGTCTAATATTGCTGTATAGCTCATAATGCACCTCCTGTTCCAATTATCCTCAAGACAAATATTAAACTTATGGTACGATTAGTCCTGGTTTTATTTTATCATATGTAAAAAAATAATCCATATCCGTTTCTTTCCCATAGTTATGACATCCAAAGGAAATCCAGCTTCAATTTTCCTGTTTTTTGTCCTGAATCCATCTTGTAATTTAATATTATATGTGGTAAATTTTATATATGTTGTATATGTAGTGTATCTGATACACAATATATAGTGGCTTGAATGAAATGTGTCAAAAATGGGGAGGGGAATAAGGTATGCTTAAAGTTGAAAAACGTAATGGTCAGATTGTTGATTTTGAAGCTGAAAAAATAGCGATTGCTGTTAAAAAGGCCATGAACGAAACCGAGAAGGGCATTGACGAGGAGCTTGCGATATCCATAGGTGAGAATGCGGTCGAAGCCTTCAGTGGAAAAGAGAAGGTAAATATCGAGGAGATCCAGGACTACGTCGAGGTCGAACTAATGAAATCCAGACCTGAGGTAGCAAGGAAGTACATTATCTATCGTGAAGAAAGAGCAAGACTTCGTGAACAGGGCTGGAGTATGTCAGATCTTCAGCGAGACATCTATGAGAAGAAATATAGATATGATTCAGAAACCTTCGATGAGTTCCTTATAAGAGTCAGCGGAGATAACAATTTTGTGAAGAAGGCCATAAAGGACAAGAAGTTTATGCCTGCAGGCAGAATTCTTGCCGGTCGAGGATTGGACAAGCTTGGAAGAAAGATAACCTTGAGCAACTGCTATGTCATGCCTAAGGTTGAGGATAATATAGAATCAATATTTGATACTGCCAAGTACCTTGCAAGAACATATTCATATGGCGGTGGAGTTGGACTTACCCTTTCAAAGCTTAGACCAAGGGGCTCAAGGGTTAATAATGCTGCAAGCACTACAACAGGTGCAGTAAGCTTTATGGATCTTTATTCAATGGTAACAGGACTTATTGGCATGAGGGGAAGAAGAGGGGCGTTGATGCTTAACCTTGATTGCAATCATCCCGATATTGAAGACTTTATAAATGTGAAGAACGACCTGATGAAGGTAACCTATGCCAATACATCTGTAAATGTAGACAATAAATTTATGAAGGCTGTAAAAGATGATACAGACTACGAGCTATATTTCAAGGTTGAGTCGTCAGGAGAGGAACTTAAAAAAACAATAAAGGGAAGAGACCTTTTCAAGAAACTGGCTGAAAACAACTGGAATATGGCTGAGCCTGGGATACTTTATAAAGGAAGGATCGATTCATGGCACCTTATGAGTGAGGACCCGACCTTTGAATTTGCCGGTGTTAACCCATGTGCAGAAGAGGCACTTCCTGCATTCGGAAGCTGCAACCTTTCATCGATAAACCTAAGTGAATACGTTAAGCACCCCTTTACAAAATATGCCAGATTTGAATTCGAGAGATTCGGAGAGATGGTAAAAAACGGCGTAATCTACCTTAATGAAGTGCTTGACGAAAATATGAATCTTCACCCATTGGAACAGCAAAGGGAAGTGTCCAGGGAATTGAGACAGATAGGACTTGGAATAATGGGTCTTGCAGATATGTTCATCAAAATGGGAGTAAGATATGGAAGCAGCGAGTCAATCTCCCTGACCCACCAGATTGGCAGAATCATGATAAACGAGGCGTTGAAACAGTCAGCGCGGCTGGCTGAAAAGGATGGTCCGTTCCCGAGATTCAACCTTGATCATATCCTTGAGTCACAATTCCTTAAGGAAAATGCAGATGAGGAAGTACTTGAGCTGATCAAGGAGCATGGACTTAGAAACTCACAGCTTCTTACAATACCTCCGACAGGAAGCATCGCAACCCTTGTAGGGTGCAGCAACGGTGTGGAGCCGATATTCCAGGTATCCTACACCAGAAAGTCTGAATCACTTCACCTTGAGGACACCTATTACAAGGTATTCACTCCAATTGTCAAGGAGTATATGGAAGAGAACAACCTCTCCTATGAGGAGGAGCTACCTGACTTTATTGTTACCACATCAAACCTGAACTACAAGGAAAGAATCGAGGTTCAGGCAACATGGCAGCAATATATCGATGCCAGTATATCATCCACTGTAAATGTCCCCAATGAATTCACCGTTGAGG
This sequence comes from Bacillota bacterium, assembly GCA_051744365.1. GTDB lineage: Bacteria > Bacillota > Clostridia > Tissierellales > Tissierellaceae > Gudongella. Next base: position 35,082 of record JBNJCX010000009.1, on the reverse strand, counting down.
ATGTAGAGGACCTTTATCTCCACGCATGGGAGAGAGGGCTGAAAGGGATCACTATCTACAGGGATGGATGTTCCAGAAGTGGAATTCTTATAACCAACAAGAAGAAGAGCAATATTGACAAGATAGAAGAGCTTCAGGAGGAAATCAGGCTTCTTGCCGAACAGGAGCTGAAGAAGGATCCGGATACCTGCCCTATGTGTGGAGGCACACTGAATCATTCAGGAGGGTGCTCGGAATGCCAGGATTGCGGCTATAGCCCCTGTGCAGTCTAATTAAACAAGGCATTTTGGTGTATTTTGGATATACACCGAAATGCCTTTTCTTTTTCAAATCACAACAAAATATCCTTTCACAGGAAAGTATTCCCGATGCCTTTACAAAGGATGTTAATGTTTTTTAAAATAAATAAAAAATATAGTATATTCTGAAGAAAATATGATTATTATACTCCGAGAAAAGGTTTTCACAAAGGAGGTTAAATGTTTATACCATCCAATACCATCCAATACCATCCAATCAACCAATGTGATAAAGAAGTAGCAGGGCACTGGTGGAAAGCGCTTTCGGACTAAGGTTGAGCAAAAAAAGTATTTTGAAAATCTTTGTAAAGATGGTAGAATGATATAGAGTATTTGTAACACAAAAAATACATACGAAAGGAGTTGCAATTTTGAGATCTTATTACTTAAAACGCATTGTATCAATGTTGATAACTATTATACTAATCACCACGATGACCTTTACAATGATGCACTCAATACCAGGAGGACCCTTTACAAGGGAGAGGCCCGTTCCGGATGAAATCATGAGAGCGCTGAATGAAAAGTACAATTTGGACGACCCACTGCCGGTTCAGTACTTGAACTACATGAAAGGTCTTGTAACATTTGACCTAGGCCCATCATATTCAAAGATTGGTACATCAGTTAATGACCTTATAGAGTCAGGATTCCCGGCATCGGCCAGGATCGGAATGATTGCCTCGATAGCCATAGTGGTTGTAGGCATACCACTTGGGGTTATATCAGCCCTTAAACAGAATAGTCTTCTGGATTATTTTGTAATGTTCCTGGCAACTCTTGGAATAACAGTCCCAAGTTTCGTAGTGGCGACAGTTATAATATATATATTTGCAGGAAAGCTTGGGTGGATTCCCAGCTTCGGTTTGGATACCCCTGCAAGCTATGTGGGACCTGTTGTTGCATTGGCAGGATACTCATTGTCATTTGTCACCAGACTTACAAGATCGAGTATGCTTGAGGTTTTGAGACAGGACTATATTACAACGGCAAGGGCCAATGGAATCAAGGAATTCACCGTAATTATGAAGCATGCAGTAAGAAATGCACTCATACCCGTAGTAACCTATGTCGGACCTATGGTTGCCGCCATTCTTACGGGGTCATTCGTAATAGAAAAGATATTTGCAATTCCAGGTATAGGAAGACACTTCGTAGAGAGTGTAAGTAACCGTGACTACACAACCATTATGGGTATCACAATATTTTATGCTGTTTTCTACCTGGTTATGGTTTTCATAGTGGATCTGACTTACCCATTGATAGATCCACGAATCAAGATGAAGGGGGGCAAGTAAGTTATGTCTAAGGACAAATTTGTTTTTATTGAACAGACTGGAGAAGAAAACGAAGCCATAAGACCCAGTCTTACATACTGGCAGGATGCCTGGAGAAGACTTAGGAAAAACAAGCTTTCCATGATGGGTATTGTCGTTGTATTCCTTATTATATTATTCGGTGTGATTGGACCAAACTTTACTGAGTACTCCTACTCAGACCAGATAAATGAATATAAGAACCTTCCGCCAACATTGAAGCTCTATGAGCTGGATGGCAGGTACTTTCACGTATCAAACGACTACAATATATTCCACGTAGCTGAGGATGGGACATTGATTGAAAGACTGGAGCTTGATCCCATGAAAAGGGATATGATAAACAAGGTATATACCTATCAGCTTGGTGAAGAGGACGTAATACTTGACTTCTCTTACAATCTTCTTCCAAACAAGATGGGCTATGATTATGACTTTACCCTTGAGCTGGATGGTGAGGTTACTCAATATTCCGCAATGACAAAGCTGAACAAGACCTTCCCATTCGGAACAGACGCTCTTGGAAGGGACCTTCTTACAAGGGTAATGTACGGAGCTAGAATCTCACTTCTGGTAGCGTTTGTGGCTACTATGGTTAATTTGTTCATAGGTGTTGTCTATGGAAGCATAGCGGGATACGAAGGCGGAAGGGTAGATAACATAATGATGAGGATTGTGGATATTATAAACTCAATACCTCTTGTACTATATGTAATCTTGTTGATGGTTTGGTTCAGAGGCGGTGGACTTACAAATATAATTATCGCCCTGAGTAGTGTTTACTGGGTAGCAATGGCAAGGCTTGTAAGAGGACAGATGCTTTCATTAAAAGAGCAGGAGTTTGTACTTGCAGCCAGAGTTATGGGAGTTTCAAAATCCAAAATTATATTCAGACATCTTATTCCAAACGCCATGGGACCTATTATAGTATCCATAGCCATGATGATTCCTTCAGCGGTATTTACCGAGTCATTCCTGAGCTTTATAGGACTTGGGGTATCTGCACCGATGGCATCATGGGGTACGCTTGCCAACAATGCTTTATCAGGTCTTACAACATATCCGTACCAGCTGTTTTTCCCGGCGTTGGCAATTGCATTTACAATGCTTGCATTCAACTTCATCGGTGACGGCCTGAGAGATGCGTTGGACCCAAGACTAAGAAAGGGATAGGGAGATTGAGATATGGAAAACAATAAAGAGTATATATTAGAGGTTAATGGAATTAAAACATCCTTCTATACCCACGTGGGAGAGGTACAGGCTGTTCGGGGCATCGACTTCAAGTTGAAAAGAGGAGATGTACTGGGTATAGTAGGAGAGTCAGGTAGTGGAAAAAGTGTAACAGCACGTTCCATTATGAAGCTTATTGAACACCCGGGAGTAATAAAGGAAGGAAACATAATATTTGACGGCCAGGACATAACGAACTTCAGCGATCAAAAAATGTCAAACATCAGGGGAAATGACATGGCCATGATATTCCAGGATCCAATGACATCCTTGAATCCTGTGTTCAGGATTGAAAACCAGATGACAGAGGTTATCCGGAGACACCAGAAGGTAGGAAGGAAGGAAGCTAGGGAAAAGGCAGAGGAAATGCTCCATCTAGTTGGAATCCCAGAACCGTCAGAGAGAATCAGGTCCTACCCACATGAGTTTTCAGGTGGTATGAGACAGAGGGTAATGATTGCAATGGCACTTTCATGTAATCCCAAGCTGCTTATTGCAGATGAACCCACTACGGCTCTTGATGTAACAATTCAGGCACAGATACTTGACATTATGAGAGACATATCCACTAAGCTGGATACGACAATTATACTAATCACCCATGACCTTGGTGTAATAGCAGAAACCTGCAAGGACCTTATAGTTATGTATGGTGGGATGCCCATGGAAAAGGGAAGCGTCGAGCAAGTTTTTGAAAACCCTCAGCATCCATACACAAGAGGACTGCTTAAGTCGGTTCCAAGAATGGATACAGAGGAAAAGGGAAGGTTGAAGCCGATTGCCGGTTCACCACCTGATCTATTGTCACCTCCTACAGGATGTCCCTTCTCAACAAGATGTCCAAATGTTATGCAGATCTGTACAGAAGAAGCAGCTCCTATGTTCAGCGTGGGAGAGAATCACACTTCATCCTGCTGGCTGATGGATGAGAATGCACCAGAGGTTGAAGGCTACAGAAAGGGGGCTTTATAAATGGAGGAGAGAAAGCCACTTCTACAATTAGAGAATCTAAAAAAATATTTTGATGTAAGTACAGGCTTCTTCAAAAGAGAAAAAGCATATCTTACAGCTGTTGATGATGTTTCCTTTGATATATACAAAGGCGAGACCTTTGGTCTTGTAGGGGAATCAGGTTGTGGAAAAACAACCCTTGGAAGAAGTGTTGTAAGACTGTATGATCCAACAGGCGGAAAGATAATTTATGATGGTGAGGATATAACAACCTTGTCACAGCATGATATGATGAAGTACAGAAAGAGGCTTCAGATGATTTTCCAGGACCCTTATGCATCTTTAAATACTCGTCTGACAGTTTCAGAAATCATCGGAGAGGGCATAGAGACACATAACCTGTATACTGGAAAGGAAAAGCAGGAAAAGATATATCACCTGCTTCAGACAGTGGGGCTTAAACGTGAGCATGCCAGCAGGTATCCCCACGAGTTCTCAGGTGGACAGAGACAACGTATCGGCATTGCAAGGTCACTGTCAGTTGAGCCTGATTTAATTGTGTGTGACGAGCCGATTTCAGCCCTTGACGTATCAATACAGGCACAGGTTGTAAACATGCTTGAAGACCTTCAGAATGATATGGGTCTTACGTACTTGTTTATTGCCCACGACCTTTCAATGGTTAAGCATATATCAGATCGTATTGGTGTTATGTACCTTGGAAAAATGATGGAGATTACAACAAGCAAGGAGCTTTACAAGAACCCACTACATCCATATACGCAGGCGCTTTTGTCAGCAATTCCCATACCGGATCCAAAGTCGAATAAGATGAGCAAGAGAATCATACTGGAGGGGGATGTAAAGAGCCCCATAAATCCACCGGAAGGCTGCAGATTCAGTTCAAGGTGCAGGTACTGCATGGACATCTGCACAGAGGTTACCCCGGAGCTCCAGGAGGTTGAACCAGACCACTTTGTTGCCTGCCATCTTGTCAAATGATAAGTTTGTGGTATAATAAACTATATTGGAAATATTCTAATGTTTTAGCACTTCAATTAAGTGTTAATTAAAGAAGTATTTGATCCGGAAAATTTCCGGTTTAGATAAAAGCAGCATAAATTACTAAGGAGGGGAAAAAATGAATAAGAAATTATTAGCACTAATGTTGGTGTTGGCAATGTCAATAACAGTATTGGCAGGTTGTAGCCAGCCGGCAGAGGAACCTGCAGAAGAACCTACTGAGCAGCCATCAGAAGAGCCTGCAGAAACAGATGAGTCAGTTTTCAATTGGAATATAGGTGCTGACCCTAAAACTATCGACCCTGTTCTAAACGGAGCAAGTGACGGTGGAGACGTAATCAACCAGACATTTGAGGGACTAGTAAGAGAAAAGAGTGGAGAGGTCTATCCTGGTATCGCTGAGAGCTGGGAAGTATCAGAAGACGGTATGACAGTTACTTTCAATTTGAGAGAGTCCAACTGGTCAGACGGTACACCACTTACTGCAAATGACTTCGTATATTCCTGGAAAAGAGGAATGGATCCCGCAACAGCATCTGAGTATGCTTGGATCTGGGAGTACACAAACGTTGTAGGAGCATTTGACGCAGTTAACGGAGCATCACTTGACGAGGTTGGAGTATCTGCACCTGATGACTACACACTTGAAGTTCAACTTGAGACTCCAACAAACTACATCGTAAGTTTGCTTTCATTCTACCACTTCATGCCAACCAAGCAAGAGGCAGTTGAAGCTGGAGCAGATGGAGCATGGGCTAAGGATCCTGAAAATGCAGTATCAAACGGACCTTTCAAACTTACAGCTTATGAAATCGGTGGCGGACTTACACTTGTTAAGAACGACGAGTACTGGAACGCAGACGCTGTTAAGATTGACAAAATCGAAGGTCAATTTATCGACGAGCAATCAACAGCTTACAACGCATACCAGAGTGGAGAGCTTCACTTTCTACCTGATGTACCTCCAGCGGAAATACCAAGATTGATGGCAGAAGATCCAAACTTCTATGTATTCCCATTACTTGGAACTTACTACTACAACTTCAACATGGATCTTGAAATGTTCCAGGATGTAAGAGTAAGAAAAGCTATGAACCTTGCAATCGATAGAGAGCTTATAACTGAGACTATGGCTTCAGGTCAGATTCCAGCAGCTGGATTCGTTCCAGCAGGATTCCCAGACCATGAAGGAGAAGACTTTTCTGAAACAGCTGGAACTTACGGAATACCAACAGATGACAGTGCTATAGAAGAAGCACAAGCATTGTTGGCTGAAGCAGGATATCCAGATGGAGAAGGATTCCCAGAATTTACTTTGATGTACAACACATCAGAAGGGCATCAACAAGTAGCTGAGCTTGTACAGGAAATGCTAAAGACTAACCTTGGTCTACAAGTTAATCTTGAGAACCAAGAGTGGGCTGTATTCCAGGATACAAGAAAAGAAGGCGACTACGAAGTAGCCAGAGGTGGATGGTTGACAGACTTTATGGACCCAATGGGACTTCTTGCAATCTTTACAACAGAGAATGCATACAACGATCCTAACTACAGTAACCCTAGATATGACGAGCTTCTTTCAACAGCAGCTAAGACTATAGGCGCTGAGCACTTTGAGGCACTTTACGAAGCACAGGAAATTCTGATGACAGAACTTCCTATAATACCTGTGTACTATTACACAGATGTTATGTTGGTATCTCCAGACCTAGTAGGATGGGACAGATCAGTTCTTGGAACTATCGACTTCTCAACTGCTGAATTGGTAAACTAGTATAATAAGCAGATTTAAGCCGCTGGCCTATTGGTCAGCGGCTTTCTTATACACTTATAATGGATATTTAGAGGCGGTAAATAATTGTTTATCTTTCTGAATTATGATAAAATCATAAAAACGCGTGTTTTTGAAAGAAGGTATCAATTTGAACAATAAATTCAGGAAGGTAATGATTTTTTCATCCCTTATTTTTATAACTGCAAACTTTCATCATCCGGTCAATCCAACATACTTTACAATGCTCGATCTTCCCAGTCATGTGTTTGGGACATCCTTTGCCGTGATGGTATTCGCATCATTTCTTACTTCACCTATTTGGGGAAGCTGGGGAGATAATTACAGCCGTAAAATGACCCTGGTTTATGCTACGGTGTTGTATGGAGCTTCACAGATTATATATGGTATGGCCACAAATATGTGGCAGATTTTACTTATGAGGGCTATAGCAGGTCTGTTCACCGGAGGATTTATGGTAGGATTGATGGCTATGGTTGTGGATGTAAGCAAGGATGATAAAAGAGGAGAGAGAATCGCATCCTATTCTGCCCTTATGAGCATATCAATGGCAGTTGGATTTCTTATGGGAGGAGCTCTTGGATATCTACCAATAAGATATGTGTTCTTTATTCAGGGAACTGTAATGATCCTTATTGGAATTGGGATATTTATATTTATGGAGGAGTCAAATAAACCTTTGGGGAAAGGATCAAAACCTCAGTTCATCTGGAATATACTTCGGGACAAGGGAAAACGCGAAGCCCTATTCACTCCATGGATGCTTTCATTCCTTGGAATAACCTTCTTTGCATTTATTGCTTTTTCCAGTAACAACAACGCCTTCAACTATTATCTGAGGGATGAATTGAACTTTGAGCCCATAGTAAATGGTATATGGAAGGCAACTGTTGGAATAATAGGCCTTGTGGCTAACCTGACAGTAAACGTTTGGATTGTGAGAAAGACCCGGCTTAGGACATCGTTACGAGTTATACTGGGACTGGCGCTTTTGGGGGCAACAATGATTTATCTGAAGGATTCCACATATCCGTTTATGCTTTGGAGCCTTATGTATTTTACAGCGCACACAATACTGTTCCCGTTGCTCCAGAATTTTGCCGTGGAGAAATCAAATCATGGGGCAGGCTTTATGTCAGGAATATTCAACGCAATAAAAGCTCTTGGGGAAATGACAGGAGCAACTGTTGCTGGATTCGCTTATGGCCTGGGAAGCAAAGTGCCTTTTCTGATATCTGCGACAGCGCTTTTAATAGCCCTAATCATTGGACTTCTCCAGTTATTGCAGAAGAAAGAGGATGTAGGACTTGCAATGGAGGAAGAAAACATATAAAATAATACTCAAAGGATGAAATTGGAGGAAGATATTATGTTTATTAGAGATAAAAAGAAGATTACAATAATAATAGTAGCTGTCATAGCCTTTGCTATGGTTGCGCCATTGTTCTTCAACGCTTTTTATTATATTTAAGCAAGATTTAAATACAATAGGAAATTTGGACCAGACAAACCCTGTCTGGTTTTTTGTTTGCAAAAAATGAGTTTGCTTTCTCAATTTCGAGGTATTACAATTTTCAAAGGGTATATAGATGTTAAACGGAATACTAATGGGGAGGGATAATTGTGAAGGATAAATTCAGACTTAAGCCGGAAGAGCTTACAAGCATATGCAACCTGGAAGAACTTCAATTTGAGACCACGAAAAACATGAGTCCACTAAAGGGTATAATAGGACAGGAAAGAGGGACGCAGGCATTGGGATTTGGTCTCAAGATGAAGAAGAGGGGTTATAATATATATGTATCGGGCTTAAGCGGAACTGGAAGAAGCACATTTACCTATTCGATCGCAGAAGGATATGCAAAGCAGGAGCCTGTTCCACAGGATTGGGTGTATGTGTATAATTTCAACAAAAAAGAGTCTCCAAAGGCACTTTCCTTCAAACCTGGACAGGGTAAAGAGTTCAAGAAGGAGCTGGAGGACTTTATAGAGCATCTTAGAAAGACAATACCGGAGACCTTCGCAGGAATAGAATACGAGACAAGAAAAAATGATGTTATAAAAATATTCAATCAAAAAAAAGGGGATGTACTGAAAAAGCTAAATGAGAAATCTGCCGACTATGGATTTGTCTATACTCCAAGTGAGCAGGGGCTTGTCTCCATACCTCTAAAGGAGGGTAAGCCCATAAATGAAGAGGAATATGCAGCTCTTTCCATGGAGGAGAGAGAAGAGATGATGGAGAGGTACGAGGAGCTCAGAATCGCTACAGTTGAGGAATTCAATGAGCTGAGACTTCTGGATGAGGAGTTTGCAGATAGTATTAACCAGCTGGATCAGAATGTGGTCATGGAAATGATAAAGTATGATATAAAGAAGCTGATGGACAGGTATGGCAACAGGGCTGCGACAGCAATATATCTTAACGAGCTGGAAAATGATATACTTGAAAACCTTGGAAAGTTCAAGAGTAAAGGTTCACCGAAAAACTTTTCTCTGTTTGACTTACCAACAGGAAATGATGAGAATTTCTTAATCAGGTACAAGGTCAATCTTTTTGTCGATAACAGTCAGCTTGAGAGCGCACCGATCATAAATGAATCAAATCCTATTTACAACAATTTGATGGGTCATATTGAGTATAAAAGTCAGATGGGAATTCTGACTACTGACTTCACACAAATAAAGTCGGGATCACTACACCAGGCAAACGGTGGATATATTGTATTTCAGATGAAGGAGATATTAAACAACCCTATATCCTGGGAGATGCTAAAGAGGTCCCTGAAGACAAATGAAATCAATATTGAAAACTACAACCGGCTTATGGGTTTGGCAGTAACGGCAACATTGAGGCCGGAGCCAATACCACTGGATGTAAAGGTCATAATAATTGGCGATGATTATACCTACAGCATCCTTTACAACTACGATGAAGATTTCAGAAAGCTTTTCAAGGTAATGGCAGACTTTGACATTGAAATGGACAAGAGCAGTGAAAATCTAAGGAGAATGGGTGAGTTTATAGCGAATCACAGCGAGGAAAGCAAAATCAAGCACTTTGATAAAATGGCAGTTGCCAGGGTTGTTGAATACAGCACCAGACTGGCAGGACATCAGGACAAGCTGAGTACACAGTTTAACCAGATAATTGAGATCCTCTATGAGGCTGACTTCTGGGCAACTGAAGAAGGCTCAGATCTTGTTGATGAGAAACATGTAAAAAAGGCCATAGATGAGAAAATCTACCGCTCCAACAAATATGAGCAGAAGCTTAATGAGATGTTCCTGGAGGGAACTCTCCTTATCGATATTGACGGAGAGAATATAGGGCAGATTAACGGTCTTGCTGTAATGGGAACAGGAGAATACAACTTTGGAAAACCCAGCAGGATAACCGCAACTGTATACAGCGGAGAGGAAGGGGTTATCAATATTGAAAGGGAAGCCAAACAAAGCGGACGAATTCACGACAAGGGAGTCCTTATCCTGAGTGGATATCTTGGACAGCGGTATGCAAGAAAAAGACCACTTGGAATAAGCATAGGACTCGGATTTGAGCAGAGCTACTCTGTAGTTGATGGAGACAGTGCATCCAGTACAGAGCTCTATGCAATACTTTCATCCATGGCAAATGTACCCATCAAACAGTACCTTGCCGTAACGGGCTCCATAAACCAGAAGGGCGAGATTCAGCCTATCGGTGGAGTCAATGAAAAGATCGAAGGATTTTACCAGGTATGCAGGCTTATTGGTCTCACAGGAAAGCAGGGAGTTGTGATTCCAAGGACAAATCTAAAGAACCTTATTCTCCGAGATGAAGTAATACGAGCCATTGAAAAGGGCGAATTCCATGTGTATGCAATCGACAATGTGGAAGAGGGCGTTCAGATTCTCATGGACAAGACCATGGAGGATATGGATGAGATTATAAAGGGGAAACTCGAGGATATCAGCAGTTAATGGACAATAAAAGCTGCTCAATATCAGACCATACACAGGTCTGAAAAAATATCAGGAGGATGATTATGAATTATAATTTTGATGAGATTATCGACAGAAGCGGGACCTATTCATCCAAGTGGGATGAGGATGTACAGATGGAGCTCTTCGGGAAGTCAGGACTGTTGCCATTCTGGGTAGCGGATATGGAATTCAGGGCGGCACCGGAAATAATCCATGCATTGAAAAAGAGAGTTGAGCATGGAATATTCGGATACACCGCAAGACCGTCTGAGTATCTGGATAGTGTAATGGACTGGACAAAGAAAAGGTTCGGATGGAGTATGGAAAGGGAATGGATCCTATTTACACCTGGTGTGGTTTCTGGAGTAAATTATTCAATCCAGGCTCTTACAGAAGAGGGTGATGGAGTAATAATCAATGAACCGGTATATTATCCTTTTTCAAACAGCATAAAAGAAAATGACAGAGAGGTCGTAAATTCACCACTCGTCTTAAAAGGCAACAGATATCACATCGACTTTGATAATCTGGAAGAAAAGGCAAAGGATCCCAAGAACAGGCTATATATACTTTGCAGTCCACATAATCCTGTTTCAAGGGTCTGGTCAGAGGATGAGCTTAGGAAGGTTGGGGAAATATGTCTTAAGAATGACGTCTATGTCCTTGCGGATGAAATCCATAATGACCTTATCTTGGGAGGCAACGAGCACACAATGTTCGCTTCACTTGATGATAGATTTGCAGATATATCGATTACAGCCACCTCTACAACAAAGACATTCAATCTGGCTGGATTCTATGCTTCCAATATAATAATCCCCAACAAGGAAATTAGAGGAAGAGTGGAAAAGGTCCTTCTTAGAAACAGCATAGGAAGTCAAGGTCCTCTAAGTATGGAAGCAGTAATGTCAGCATACAGATACGGAGAGCAATGGCTCGGGGAGCTGCTGGAATATCTACAGGGGAATGTTGAGTTTACAAGGGAATATCTTAAGAAGAGACTGCCGAAGATTAATTTTACTGACACTGAGGGAACATATCTTATGTGGATAGACTTTAGAGCGTATGAAAAGGACGGAAAGATTTTGGAGGAGGTCATGGTTGAAAAGGGAGGGGTTGCCCTTGACGGTGGAACCTGGTTTGGCGATGGTGGCGACGGATTTATGAGACTTAATATAGCTGCACCAAGAAGTATGCTTAAAGAAGGACTCAATAGGATAGCCAAGGCGATAGAGGAGGAGTATGTAAAATAATTCACAGTTCACAGTTCACAATTCACGATTCACAATTATTCAGAGAAATATTTAGGGCCCAGGACTCTTCGCAGTTCTCAGATACCCTTCCGATAAAACACTTGAAAATCAAAGATTTTTGGTGCTTTTATCGTTGGGCACAAGTTGACAATTTATTAGCTGTCATCCTGAGTGAAACGAAGGATCTTGGACCCCATTTTTATTTCTATTTTTTTCTCTTACCTCTTAGACCTTAGTTATTAATTTAAATTTGCTCTTTCCATTGTGAATTGCGAAGTGCCCAGCAATAGAAATATCTAAAATCTCTAATTTTGATATATTTCATTGACAGGGTATGAATCGTGCTTTTTGAATTATTCCTTCTCTTCCTCCATATATGCACTCAGGTCAAGCTCCAGCACCTCGGCAAGTGTAAGGGGACTTCCCTTCTTATTGAGCTTTAGCGCATTAAGTGTCATTTCCGCCATATGCTTTCGCAGCAGAAATCCATCTGGATTAATCTCTACACCTTTCATTATCCCTAGCTTCTTTGCTATTTCATGAACAGACTTATATAGACCGGATTCCTCACGATAATCAAGTACCCTCAAAAGCACAACCTGAAAATCCCTTACCTTTATATTCCTTCCGAAACCGAAGCTTCCATCATTCATTCCAATAATGAGATTTTTGTCTACTGCCCATTGAATAAACCCGTGATAGTAGGTATTGTTTTCATCGAGGTCACTAAAGTTTGCAGGTAGGAGGTAGGTCGTAGCCCTGTTTTCCTCCTTGTAGAGTCTGCTTAACAGGACCACCATATCCTGTCTCATTAAATAGCTATCAAGCATAAGATTGCCGTCACTGTCTCCTTTAAGAACACCCAGCTCCTTTAGTATAACCGGAGGAGTTTTTTGCTGTGCAAACACATCTGAACCTGGAAGAAGGGAGACAATCAGTACGAGGACCAATAGAAGTGCCATTAATTTTTTCATCTATCCCTCTCCTTTACTCATTTTCTTCTATCCTTATTATACTATGACACTTTGCCTATCCACATTAAGTTATTATGACAAACTGTTGAAGTCATTGCGTTAATAGTGTAAAATATTAACATTAAGTATTTAAATAGTGATTCTGGGAGGAAATTATGATGAAAACCAAGTACATTTTTGTAACAGGAGGAGTAGTTTCCTCGTTGGGAAAGGGGATTACAGCTGCAAGCCTGGGCCAGCTTCTGAAAAGCAGGGGGCTCCGTGTAACAATCCAGAAGTTTGACCCATATATTAATGTAGATTCGGGGACATTGAGTCCATACCAGCATGGAGAGGTTTTTGTCACAGAGGATGGTGCTGAAACAGACCTGGATCTGGGACATTATGAAAGGTTTATTGATGAGAACCTGACAAAAGACAGCAGCGTTACAACGGGATCTGTCTACTGGTCGGTAATATCCAAGGAAAGAAAAGGTGACTACGAGGGAAAGACTGTTCAGGTGATTCCCCATATAACAAATGAGATCAAGGAAAGAGTTGTAAAGGCATCAGCAAAAGGAACCTTTGATGTGGTTATAACGGAAATCGGAGGAACTGTAGGAGATATTGAATCTCTGCCATTTATGGAGGCAATCAGACAGATAAAGCATGATGTGGGCAAGGAGAACGTAATGTATATCCATGTAACTCTTATACCCTATCTTTCCAAGGCAGGAGAATTGAAGACAAAGCCTACCCAACATAGCGTCAAGGAGCTGAGGGGCATTGGAATTCAGCCTGATGCATTGATTTGCAGAACAGAGAAGCCCATGGGACAGGAGCTGAAGGAAAAAATCGCACTACTTTGTGACATCCCGATAGAGGGAGTTATTGAAAACATGGATTCCCACAGCATTTATGATATCCCCCGAATGCTCGAGGAGCATGGTTTGGGTAGACTGGCAGAAAAATTTCTTGGGCTCCAATGCAAGGAGCCTGATTTATCAGACTGGGACAACCTGTTGGAGAAAATGGAGAGGACAAAGGGAAAAGTAAGGGTTGCTTTGGTAGGAAAGTATGTTGACTTGAAGGATTCATATCTATCAGTATACGAAGCCCTTACACATGGAGCGATAGACAATGGAGTCAATATACAGATTGACTGGATCAATGCTGAGCATTTGAATCACGGAAATGTCCAGAAGCTTCTTGAAGATGCCCATGGAATATTGGTGCCTGGTGGCTTTGGCAACAGGGGAATAGAAGGTAAAATAGCTGCAATTCAATATGCCAGGGAAAACAGTGTCCCTTATCTTGGACTTTGTCTAGGGATGCAGCTTGCATGTATTGAATTGGCAAGAAACAAGGCAGGACTCCATGATGCACACAGCACGGAATTCAATGAGGATACACCATATCCTGTTATTTATCTTATGCCTGACCAGAAAAATATAAGGAATATTGGAGGTACCCTTAGGCTAGGCTCATATCCCTGCATTCTGGGAGAGGGAACCCTTGTAAGTAGAGTTTACGGAAGTGATTTGATCAGTGAAAGACATAGACACAGATATGAGTTCAACAACAAGTTCAGGGAAACTCTTCAGAAGGAGGGCATGATTTTTTCAGGTCTTTCTCCTGATGGAAATTTAGTGGAGGTAGTTGAGCTGGAGAATCACCCATTCTTTGTGGCCGTTCAGTATCATCCAGAGTTCAAGTCAAGACCCACAAGACCACATCCGCTATTCAGGGCATTTATAGAAGCGTCCCAGATATTTTCAAGATGAAAAATCTCCCGCACTGGAATCATCCCAGCCATAGCTTGGGTTAAGGGTCAAGGTCATCCGATCCTTCATAAAGGTCTATCTTAGGCTCACGCCAGACCCGTGAATTGAGATCGTAGAAATTTTGCGCCATATTGCTGCCGAAAAGCACGGTTAGTTCATCGCCCATTCGATATATTTTTCTGACATTATTTAGTCTGATCAATTCTTCCAGGATAATACACCTCCTCTTATTTTGACAATTAAAGTCTATCACAAGAAAAGAGAAGAATAGTTACAAAATGTTTATAAAAGAACAAAAAAAGGATTGCAGTTTTAATCTGCAATCCTTTTTTTGTTCTTTTATTTGTTGAGCCTTTTTTCAACCTTTGGCGCCCGTATTCTGTGAGCCTGTGGCATATCTGACCCAAGAAGAGGGAGAAGGTAGTATTTGAAAGCCTCTGTTATATGGTTGCCTTCTTCGTTTATATATTCATTCGGCATTGATTTTGTGAACTTTGCCACATCTGAAAGAGGTGAAAGCTGGTAGTCTACAGAGTATATGCCAGTTCTATGAATAGTGACTGAGCCGTCCACATTATTCCAAAGTGCAAACTGAGCTGCCTTTTCGCCTACTTCCCTGGCCTCCTGCTGGTCCACATCAGATACGCAGCCTATAAAGGATCTTTGAAGATATCCGAAGGTATCACTTCTGACCCTCTTGATATCCAGTCTATCTTTTATAGTATTGGCCAGTAGGTCTCCAAGGGCTCCCGTACCGGAAAGCTGAATATTGCCGTGGCTGTCTCTTTCAACATTTTTCTGGAGCTTTGCCATAATAGGCGTTCCTTCTTCATCTATAACTCCCTCTGAAACAGCAACTATACATCTTCCATACTTGTCATAGACCTTCTTTACATCATCAAGGAAGTTGTCAATTATAAATGGTCTTTCCGGAAGATAAATCAAGTGCGGCCCATCGTCCGGATATTTCTGCGCCATGGCTGATGCAGCTGTAAGGAATCCTGCATTTCTTCCCATTACAATCCCTATATATACTCCACCAAATGATTTTACATCAAGGTTTATACCTATAAAGGCCTGTGCCACAAATCTTGCAGCTGATCCATAGCCAGGGCAATGGTCGTTAACCAGCAAGTCGTTGTCAATGGTCTTTGGTATATGTATGGCTCTTAGCTCATATCCAGACTCCATTGCATTTTGATTGACAATTCTTACTGTATCCGCTGAATCATTTCCTCCGATATAGAAGAAGAATCTTATATTATGTGCTTCCAATACCTTGAAAATCTTTTTACAGTATTCTGCATCCGGCTTGTCCCTGGTTGAGAACAAGGCTGACGCAGGTGTTCTTGCTATCCTTTCAAAATTGTTGGTGGTCTCCTGTGTCAGGTCTATAAGCTCCTCGTTGATAATCCCGGAAACGCCGTGCAGTGCACCATAAATTTTTTCAACCTGGGGGAATTTTCTTGCCTCAAGCACTACGCCCACAAGCGATTGGTTTATAACTGCAGTTGGTCCGCCTCCCTGTGCGACCAGGGCATTACCTTTTAATTTCATAAACAGTCCTCCTTTATTGTAGGTAAACACTTTTTGCATTCAGTTTCATATAAATATATATACCTCAATAATACCAGATTCAACCCTTTTCTACAAAAGGTCCCAATCTGGAATTCAAAACAGCTTTAGTGGTAGTTTACTCTATAGGGTTGTGTTATACTTAAGACAAACAATGTTTAAGGGGGATTTTTCAATGGATAAGGTAATGATCAGGATGAGAATGAGCGCACACGATGCACACTATGGAGGTAATCTTGTCGACGGAGCAAGAATGCTGGGACTGTTCGGAGATGTTGCAACTGAGCTTCTTATCAGGCACGATGGAGACGAGGGACTTTTTGTTGCATATGACATGGTTGAATTCACAGCACCTGTATATGCAGGAGATTATATAGAGGCAGTTGGTGAGATAACACATGTTGGTAACACTTCAAGAAAAATGAAGTTTGAGGCAAGAAAGGTAATTGTACCAAGACCCGATATCAATGATTCCGCATGCGATTTCCTGGATGTGCCCATAGTGGTTGCAAGGGCTGAGGGAACATGTGTAGTGACCAAGGATAAGAAGAGGAAGTAAAGACAATGCACAATGCACAATGCACAATTCACAATTCACAATGCACAATTCACAATTCACAATGGAAGATTCCATGAATTCCAATCAAGGTTTAAGATGTCTCGAGTACGCTCGACATGACATGATATGGCATCATCACGACTGAAACGGAGGGATCTATGACCCCATAGCTCGACCAGAGTAATTGAGAAATGTGAATTGAGAAATGTGAATTGATTAAGGGGGGAGATGCAAGAATGGAAAAACTTATAATCACAGCTGCAATCTGCGGCGCAGAAGTCACCAAAGAACACAACCCAAATGTACCATATACAGTAGAAGAAATTGGAAGGGAAGCTGAAGCGGCGTACAAGGCAGGAGCCAGCATAATCCACCTTCACGTAAGGGAAGATGACGGAACTCCAACTCAAAGCAAGGAAAGATTCAAGGAATGCATGGACGAAGTTAGAAGAAGATGTCCAGATGTTATTATTCAGCCCTCAACAGGAGGAGCTGTTGGAATGACTGACGAGGAAAGACTTCAACCTACGGAACTGCACCCTGAAATGGCGACCCTTGACTGTGGAACACTGAACTTCGGCGGAGATGAAATATTCGTAAACACAGAGAATACAATAAAGAATTTTGGAAAGATTATGATTGAAAGAAATATAAAGCCTGAAATCGAGGTCTTTGACAAGGGAATGATCGATTATGCGATCAAGTTCCACAAGCAGGGCTTTATCAAGGCTCCAATGCATTTCGATTTTGTTCTTGGCGTTCAGATGGCCGCGACTGGCAGGGACCTTGCATTTATGGCGGACAGCATACCACAGGGGTCGACCTGGACTGCTGCCGGAATCGGAAGAAATCAATTCCCCATAGCTGCAATGACAATAGCAATGGGAGGAAATGTCCGAGTAGGATTTGAGGACAACACATATATTTCCAAGGGCGTTCTTGCCAAGTCAAACGGAGAAATGGTTGAGAAGGTAGTAAGAATTGCCAAGGAGCTTGGAAGAGAGGTTGCATCTCCAGCAGAGGCAAGAGAGATTCTTGGACTGGAGCCATTTGAGGTAAAATAGATATTACGAAAAATAGATACCTGGCAGGTATCTATTTTCATATTGCAGGGAGGTGGAGAAACATATGATGTTTGATCCTGTTACATATAAAAAATCATCTCGTAGAAGTATGGTCTATGGAAAAAAAGGAATGGTGGCAACAACCAACCCATATGCATCCGGAGCGGGACTGGACATTATGAAATCCGGAGGCAATGCCTTTGATGCAGCTGTTGCAGCAGCAGCAGCTTTGGTTGTGGTGGAGCCTACAGGCTGTGGTCTTGGCTCTGACGCTTTTGCAATTCTCCATAAAGACGGAGAGCTGTATGGTCTTAACGGAAGTGGATACTCTCCCGAAGGGCTTACAATTGACTATATAAAGGGGCTGGGTCTTCAGGAAATACCTAAGTACGGACCTCTTCCCGTAACAGTGCCAGGAGCCGTGGCCTCATGGAGGGTGATAATTAAAAGGTTTGGGAACCTCTCTCTAAGGGAGGTTCTCCAGCCTGCAATCAAACTTGCAGAGGAGGGACATTGTGTACAGCCGGTAATATCCAGCAGCTGGAAAAAGGCATATGATCTCCAGGAGAAAATAAATACTCAGGAATGCTTCTCGCACTGGTTCAACTGCTTTGGCAAGGTTGGCAGGGCACCTGGTACCGGAGAGCTATGGAAATCAACTGATTTGGCCCACACTCTCCGAATCATTGCAGATTCTGATGGAGAGGATTTCTATAAAGGAGAACTTGCTAGAAGAATTACTTCCTTCCTGAAGGAATCAGGAGGAGTTATGACCTTTGAGGATATGAGTGACTTCATTCCACAATGGGTTACGCCTTTAAAAAGCAGCTTCAGAGGTTATGATATCTGGGAGCTTCCACCCAATGGACAGGGTATTACTCTTCTTCTGGCACTGAGCATACTTGAAAACCTTCCTGAGGGCAGCGAAAATGATGCAGAGTCGGTTCACAGAGCATTGGAAGCAATGAAAATGGGCTTTGAGGATGGGATGCCACTGGTCGGAGATCCCAGGTTTTGCAAGGAGGAATGGTCAGGACTTCTTCAAGGGGACTATGGTAAAAAGAGGGCTCCTGAAATAGGAAAGTCTGCAAGAATTCCCCAATGTCCGGATCCCGGAAAGGGAGGGACCGTTTATCTTGCTGCAGCAGATGGAGAAGGGAATATGGTTTCCTTTATACAAAGCAATTACAGAGGATTCGGGTCGGGCCTTGTGGTTCCTGGAACTGGAATATCACTTAATAACAGAGGCTATGACTTCAGTATGGATAAGGACAGCCCCAATTCTCTGCAGGGAAGGAAACGACCCTACAACACAATAATCCCGGGATTTATAACCAGGGATGGAGAACCGGTGGGACCCTTTGGTCTGATGGGTGGATATATGCAGCCCCAAGGCCATCTGCAGATATTGATAAATATGATTGATTATGGAATGAGTCCACAAAGCGCTCTTGATTCACCAAGATGGCAGTGGACAGGGAAAAATGAGGTTCAAGTGGAAGAGGACTTTCCCGAAGATCTGGTAAAGGAGCTCACTAGAAGAGGACACGAAATTTATATAAGCAAGGATACAGCATTCTTTGGTAGAGGACAGATCATAACAAGAGGAGAGGATGGGACTCTCTGCGGGGGCACGGAGAAGAGGGCAGATAGTTCCATTGCTGTTTGGTAGCAGATCTTCTATATTTTGTCACTTCTATTTAATCAGAAAGTGTGATATAATTAATATTGGAAAATCTGCATATATTATTCATTTCTCGAAACACTTTCGAAAAAACAATCCCGAAATGAAAATCGAAAATAAATACAAGAATATGACCTTGCTGAGCAAGGTCAAGTATTGAATTTTTAAATATAAATCAGCAAAAAATTCATGCTAAAAAAAGAAAGTGAGGTGTAATTTTGAATCAGGATATACTTGATGACAAAAAGCTGTCTGAATTAAAGGAAATTGCAAAGGCCTATGGTATTCCCGGCTACTACAGGATGAAAAAGGAAGAGCTGGTTTCCGTCTTAACAAACAAGGAGACCGAAAAGCCCAAGGAAGAAGAGATGGAAGAAGTTGTTGAAGAGGTTGAGATAACAGATGATCTGTCGGACAACGCCTCAGAGGAAATGGAGAATCTGGAGGGCAAGGATATTGCCGAAGGAATCCTGGAAATGCACCAGGATGGTTATGGGTTCCTTAGAAGGGACAACTATCTTTCAGGAGACGATGATATTTACATATCTCCATCCCAAATAAGAAGGTTTAGACTTCAAACAGGGGACAAGATAACCGGAATCACTAGGCCACCCAAGTCAAATGAAAAGTTCAATGCCCTCCTGTATATAAAGGCAGTAAATGACATGGCCCCGGCAACCGCTATAAACAGACCTGATTTTGAAAGTCTTACACCGATTTATCCCATCGAGAGGCTTCAGCTGGAAACAGAAGCCAGAGAGTATGCCACAAGAATGATTGACCTTGTAGCTCCGATAGGAAAGGGACAGAGGGGGATGATTGTGGCGCCACCAAAGGCTGGGAAAACAACCCTGCTGAAAATGATTGCAAATGGAATCGCCACGAATCATCCTGAGGTTGAGATAATAATCCTCCTTATAGATGAGAGACCTGAAGAGGTTACTGATATGAAAAGATCCGTAAAGGGAGATGTTGTCTACTCAACCTTTGACGAGCTGCCAAAGAATCATACCAAGGTGGCCGAAATAGTTCTGGAAAGGGCTAAGAGACTGGTTGAACACGGCAAGGATGTAGTGATACTATTGGATAGCATCACAAGACTTGCCAGGGCTTACAATTTGTCCATTCCAGCGACGGGAAGAACCCTTTCAGGCGGACTTGACCCCGGTGCCCTTCACAAGCCCAAGAGGTTCTTCGGAGCAGCAAGAAAGCTTGAAGAGGGCGGAAGCCTTACTATTCTTGCAACTGCCCTGGTGGAGACAGGAAGCCGTATGGATGATGTTATATTTGAGGAGTTCAAGGGTACAGGCAATATGGAAGTGCATCTTGACAGGAAGCTCTCTGAGAAGAGAATTTTCCCTGCAATAGATATCTACAAATCAGGTACCAGACGCGAGGAGCTTATCATGACCCAGAAGGAGCTTGAGACTGTCTGGGCGCTTAGAAAAGCCCTTGGAAACAGTGGTACCCAAGAGGTTACAGAGGCTTTTATAAACATGCTGGTTCAGACAAAGAGCAACGAAGGGTTTATACATGAAATGAGAAATAAAATATAGTTTGAAGTTGAAATTTATGAAATCATATGCTATAATTTAGTGGTTATATCGTAGAGTTGCTAAAATTATAGATACTCGAAATTGAAGTGAGGTGAATTGTTATGAAAAAAGATATCCATCCAGAATATAAAGAGGCGACAGTAACCTGTGCTTGTGGAAACACATTCAAGACTGGCTCTGTGAAAGAAGAGCTAAGGGTAGAAATCTGTTCTGAGTGCCATCCATTCTTTACTGGTAAACAAAAGTTTATGGAACGTGGTGGACGTGTAGAGAAATTCAAGAAGAAATACAAAATGGATTAATTTCTTTACCAACTGGGTTAGTTGCATGTGCACCTAACCTCTATTTTTTTGAGGAAGTGAATTTATGACAAAGTTAAAAAATGCACCCATAGAAGCCAGGCATAAAACTTCCATCGGAGGACAGGCCATAATTGAGGGCGTTATGATGAGAGGCCCGGATAAAATTGCAATTGCCGTAAGAAAACCTGACAAGGAAATTGAGTTGAAGGTCAGCCCGGTAAAATCCATGGCCAAGAAATACAAATTCTTTGGGCTACCCTTTGTAAGGGGAATGGTAGGCTTGATTGAGGCGCTGAAAATCGGTACAGGGGCTCTTCTGTATTCTGCAGAATTCTTTGAGGAGGAACAGGCACTCGACAAGGATGGAAATCCTAAAAGGTCCATAACACAGAAAATATTCAAGGACAAGGCTCAGGATGTTGAGATGGCACTTGCGGTTATCCTTTCAGTGACCCTGACCATAGGAATATTTATGGTATTGCCCAATATAATCACCAACTTCCTTAAGGGCAGTATTCAGAACACAATAACTCTGAATCTAATAGAGGGAATTATTAGGATATCCATATTCCTGCTATATGTTGTCTGGGTATCAAAGCTCGAGGATGTAAAGAGGGTTTTCGAATATCATGGTGCTGAGCACAAAAGTATCCACTGCTATGAAAATGAGATGGAACTGACAGTGGAGAATGTAAAGAGGTTTCCAATACTCCATGCAAGGTGCGGGACAAGCTTTCTCTTTATGGTGATGGCCGTAAGTATTGTCGTGCTGTCATTTTTCGGCTGGCCCAACCCGGTGATGAGGATTCTTACAAGAATATTTATGTTCCCGGTAATAGCAGGGATTTCATACGAGATAAATAGATTTATCGGAAGAAGCGATTCAAGGCTGTGCTATGCTTTAAGCTACCCCGGTCTTATGATTCAGAAGTACGCAACAGTAAAGGAACCTGATGATTCTCAGATTGAAGTTGCCATCCAATCCCTCAAGGCTGTAATACCGGAGGACAAGGAGGCAGACAGGTGGTAGTCGATCAGCTTCTAAAGGAAGGCGTTGAGAGCCTTCTTGAAAACAAACATACAAATCCACAGCTAGAGGTGAGACTTATTCTATCCAGATTAATGGAGGTGGATAAGTCTTATCTGTATGCCTACGGAGACAGGGAAGTGCCTGAAGAAATCGCTCAGGAGTTCAGAAACTGGATTCAGTGGAGAAAGAACGGATATCCCCTGCAATACCTTCTTGGAACCCAGGAATTTATGGGGATGGAGCTGGAAGTTTGCGAAGGGGTTCTTATTCCAAGGGGTGATACTGAAATTCTGGTAGAATATCTCCTGGAGTATATAAAAAGAACTTTTGGAGACAGGGAGTTCAGACTTCTTGATATCGGAGTAGGAACCGGTGCAATCTCCCTGGCCATTGCCAAGTTTTATCCCAATGGGAAAATATATGGTGTTGATCTCTATGACAAGCCTGTACAGATAGCTGAGAAGAATAGGAAAACACTGGGAATCAATAATGTGATATATTATAGAGGAGATATGTTTGAGCCATTTGAAGGTTCGGAGTGGAAAGGATCCTTCGACATTATAGTTTCAAACCCACCCTATATTCCAGAAGGGGAAAAAGGGAGCCTCCAGAGGGAGGTTGAGGAACATGAACCTGGTACAGCTCTTTTCGGAGGAGAAGACGGCCTGGATTTCTACAGAAGGATTACAAGAGAGTCCAGAGAGTATCTATTAAAGAAGGGGCTCCTGGCATACGAGACAGGTCATGACCAGGGAGATGCAGTGGCTGAGATTATGAGAAAAGAGGGTTTTACAGATATTCTCGTTATTGACGATCTGGAGAACAGAAACCGGGTTGTAGTGGGCAAGGCCTAAAGGAAGTGGCGCTTATGATGACTTTACTGCAATTATTCATATCATTTTTAAAAATTGGCGCATTCAGCTTCGGAGGAGGCTATGCCATGCTGCCTCTTATTGAAGAGGAGGTCGTTGAGATACACGGCTGGATCACAACTGCTGAATATGTGGATATACTTGCCATAGCTGAAATGACCCCTGGACCAATATCCATAAACTCTGCCACATTTCTTGGGTACAAGGTAGCCGGTGTGACCGGTTCTGCAATAGCTACTATCGGAGTGGTTTTGCCATCCTTCCTGGTCATGAGCCTTATATTTGCATTTGTCCTTAGATTCAAGAAATCCCCCTATGTAAAATGGATATTCAAGGGTATCAGACCTGTTGTACTGGGATTGATTGCCGCAGCGGCTGTCAGCGTAGGTGAGAATACATTTATAGATCTTAAATCAGTACTTGTTGCAATTTTGTTGTTTATTCTTGTTACTCTCAGAGACTTAAACCCTATACTTGGGATAGTGCTTGCGGGGGTACTGGGATTTGTTCTCTATTAGGAGGTGAGGGCATGCTGGTAAATCTTTTTCTGACATTTTTAAAAATCGGAGCATTCACATTCGGTGGAGGCTATGCCATGCTTCCAATAATTCAGAGGGAGCTTGTTGAAAAAAAGGAACTTATTGACGAAGAAGAATTTATGGATGCCATAGCCCTGGCACAGGCATCACCGGGGTCAGTGGCCCTTAATGCAAGCGTATATGTAGGCTACAAAATAAAGGGATTTGGAGGAGCGGTTGCATCTACACTTGGTTCGGTGCTTCCCTCCTTTATAATAATACTTCTTATTGCTGCATACTTTTTCCGCTTCAGAAGCAATCCTGTAGTAGATAGTATATTCATGGGCATGAGACCTGCAATAGTAGCGCTTATACTGTCTGCAGTCTACAAGATGTGGATCAATTCCAGAAAGACTTATATTAAGCTTTTCGCATCCATTGCAACAGTTGCATTGGTAGTGTTCACATCCCTTAACCCCATATGGATTGTGATAGCTGGAGCTTTATCATCTGTGATTTACCACAGGTTCTACTGGCCATTCGAAGAGGACAGGGAACGCTAGCTTGTAATATGGAATAATCATGATATAATAGTAACATGGATAGATATGTGAATGAATAAAATGAAGAGAGGTTATTGCTGTGTTTGATAAATTAGATTTTTTAGAAGATAAATACAAGGAGCTGGTCCAGAAGACCATGGACCCCGACCTGATCAACAGCGACAGGGAGGAATGGCAGAGGGTAATGAAGGAGCAGTCTGACATTGAGCCTATTGTCAACAAGTACAGAGAGTACACTAAGACAAAGCAGGAGCTTGAAGAGGCCAAAGCCATGCTTCACGACAAGCTGGATGAAGATATGCGTGAAATGGTCAAGGAAGAGTTGGAGGAGCTTGAGGAAAGTCTTGAAAAGATTCAGGAAGAAATCTGGGTTATGCTTGTTCCAAAGGATCCAAACGACCACAAGAACGTAATAGTCGAAATCCGAGGTGGAGCTGGAGGAGATGAGGCTGCACTGTTTGCAGGTGTTCTTTTCAGAATGTATATGAGATTTGCTGAAAGAAACAACTGGAAGGTTGAGATAATGAACACCAATGAAATCGGCATAGGTGGATACAAGGAAGTTATCTTTATGATCAAGGGAAAAGGAGCCTACTCAAGACTCAAGTACGAGTCTGGAGTACACAGGGTCCAGAGGGTTCCTGAGACAGAGTCAAGTGGAAGAATTCATACATCCACTGTAACAGTTGCAGTTCTTCCTGAAGCAGAGGATATTGATATAGAGTTGAACCAGGCGGATTTAAGGGTGGATGTATTCCGCTCATCGGGAAACGGAGGACAGTCTGTAAATACAACTGACTCTGCTGTAAGGATGACCCATGTTCCCACTGGAATCGTGGTATCCTGCCAGGATGAGAAAAGTCAGCTGAAAAACAAGGACAAGGCATTGAAAATCCTTAAGTCAAAATTATATGATCTCAAGCTGATGGAGCAGAATCAAGAGCTTGCAAAAATGAAAAAAGGACAGGTAGGAACTGGTGACAGGTCCGAGCGTATCAGGACATACAATTTTCCTCAAGGAAGAGTCAGTGATCACAGGATCAATCTTACTCTGTACAAGCTGAACAACTTTCTGGATGGAGACCTGGATGAAATGATCGACGCTTTGACCACAACAGACCAGGCGGAAAAAATGCAGGAAATTAGCTAAAGAGGGGAAACCCTCTTTTAATTTTGATTTAATTGAAACGAGGTAGAATAATGGAGACAAAGCTGGTTAAAATAGAGGACCTGAAAAATCAGGGCCAGGATATGGACGAGGCTGCAGATTTGATTAAAGCAGGCGAAGTCGTAGCATTTCCCACAGAGACCGTATATGGACTTGGAGCTGACGGTCTTAATAAATATGCGGTACAGAAAATATTCCAGGCCAAGGGAAGACCACAGGATAACCCTTTGATACTTCATGTGGATTCAATTCAGATGCTTAAAAGACTCGTAAAAGACATTCCACAGGAGGCGCTGCTGTGCATTGAAAAATTCTGGCCGGGACCACTGACCATTCTTTTCAGAAAGGCAGATGTGGTTCCAGATATAATCACAGCAGGACTGGACACGGTTGCCATAAGAATGCCCAGACATCCAGTTGCACTGGAGCTTATAAAAAAATCAGGAACACCAATTGCAGCACCATCCGCAAACACCTCCGGACGTCCAAGTCCAACCAGGGCAGATCATGTTGTGGAGGACATGGAGGGAAAGATAGCCATGATACTAGATGGTGGTGAGACTGGGGTCGGACTGGAATCAACGGTTCTGGACCTGACAGAAGAGGTACCCATGATTCTTAGACCAGGGGGAATAACCGTGGAAGACATCGAGGAACTTCTTCCAAAGGTCTCTATTGATCCGGGTCTTCTTGAAGAAACCGGGAAAAATATCATTCCCAAATCACCAGGACAGAAGTATAGACACTACGCACCAAAAGCCTGCATGGTACTTTTTTCAGGAGAATCTGAGAAAGTAGTAAGGGAAATAATCAAGAGGGGTAAAGAGGAGGAAGCCAAGGGCAGAAAGATAGGTCTTCTGGTAACGGAGGAGAACAGAAGAGAATACCCCTTCCAGAATGTTGTGGTAATGGGCTCTTCAAAGGATAATAAAACCATTGCCCATGGTCTGTTCCATGCCATAAGAAGGCTTGATGAGCTGGATGTGGATATAATACTTTGTGAGTCAGTGAGGGAAGACAATATAGGAATGGCAATTATGAATCGACTCTTGAAGGCAGCGGGAGGAAACAGGATAAATCTGTAGGAGGAGCTATGAAAGTATTGTTTGTATGTACCGGAAATACATGTAGGAGCCCCATGGCAGAGGAAATATTCAGACAGGAAGCAAAAAACAGAGGATACAATATCCAGGTTGCCTCTGCGGGAATATTTGCCATTGATGGAGAAAGAGCAAGCCAGAGTGCCAGGATAGCCATGAAGGAGAGGGGCGGCCTGCCGGGGCATAGGTCAAGGTTTCTGGATGACAGCATAATGGAATGGGCAGAGCTGATTCTCGTTATGACTGTATCCCATAAAAGAAATCTACTAAAAAGGTATCCCCATATGGAGGAGAAGATTTATCTTCTAGAAGAATACGTCTCAGGAGAAGAGATTGATGTTGAGGACCCATTCGGAGCACCTGTTGAAGTTTATGAGAGTGTAAGAAAGCAACTTGAGAATGCAGTAGAAAGTTTATTGGATAAAATAGAAGTACAGGAGGAGCAGAGATGATAGTAGGAATTGGAAGCGACCACGGAGGCTTTGAGCTGAAGGAAGAAATGAAGAAGTTTATGGAGAAGAGCGGCTACCAGGTTAAGGACTTTGGAACCCACAGCTTGGAATCTGTTGATTATCCCGACTACGGTAAGAAAGTAGGAGCGGCAGTAGCCGCAGGAGAAATAGACAGAGGCGTTGTTATCTGCGGTACAGGTATTGGCATCTCCATATCGGCAAACAAGGTCAAGGGCGTAAGGGCTGCCCTGTGCGGAGACACCTATTCTGCAAGGTTGAGCAGAGAGCACAATAACGCCAATGTTATTGCCATGGGTGGAAGAGTACTAGGTGTGGATTTGGCCAAGGATATACTTTCGGTTTATCTGAACAGTGAATTCCAGGAAGGAAGACACAAGAGAAGGGTCAATAAAATTACTGAAATCGAAGGTTGATTATGGTATAATATTGAGGATGAAAAGAAGGGAGCGATGTTATGTCGAAAGTAGTGATAATGGATCATCCGCTTATAAAGCATAAACTGACAATACTGAGGGACAAAAATACGGGATCGAAGGAATTCAGGGAGCTTGTTTCAGAAATTTCAACCCTGATGGCATATGAAGTAACAAGGGACTTTCCTCTAGAGGACATAGAGGTGGAGACACCGATTTCAAAGATGATGTCACCGGTTATTTCAGGCAAGAAGGTAGGCCTTATTCCAATTTTAAGGGCAGGACTTGGAATGGTTGATGGAATGCTCAACCTTATTCCTGCAGCAAAGGTAGGACACATAGGACTGTACAGAGACCCTGAAACGCTTCAGGCTGTGGAGTATTACTGCAAGCTTCCACAGGATGTTGCTGAAAGGGACCTTATCTTACTGGATCCAATGTTGGCTACTGGTGTATCAGCAATTTCTGCAATTCAATTCTTAAGAAAAAGCGGCGCTAAAAACATCAAACTGGTTTGTCTTATCGCTGCTCCAGAGGGAGTCAAGGCAGTCCAGGAAGCTGCACCCGATGTTGATATCTATCTGGCTTCCATTGATGAGAAGCTTAATGATCACGCTTATATAGTACCCGGTCTGGGAGATGCAGGAGACAGACTTTTTGGTACCAAGTGATGTGAAAGGGCAGTGTAAGGCTGCCTTTTACTGATTTTTGCATCATTATTGTCATTCTTAATTGTTTGACTTATACGTAGCAGTTGGATAGAATTTAGGTAATATGGAATTAGGAGAAATACACATGGATATAATATGGCTACCTTTTGTGGTTGCAGCAGTAATTGCCTTTGCGGCCACACCATTTGTAATAAAAATAGCTCCCAAAATCGGAGCAATGGATATCCCCAAGGATGACAGAAGAGTTCACAAGGCTCCCATGCCCCTTATCGGTGGAGTTGCAATGTATCTTGCAATCGCAATTGGAATGCTGGTCTTTTTACCGAAGACCAGAGATTTTATGACGATTTTTATAGGAGCCACAATAATACTCTTTTCCGGACTCAAGGACGACATCAAGGAAACCACACCAAAGGAAAAACTATTCTACCAGCTCCTGGCAGCTGGAATAGTTATCTGGGGAGGAGTGCAGGTTGATTTTATAACCAATCCCTTTGCAGATGGGAATCCAATTCTTTATCTAAGCTGGATAGGGATACCAATAACGCTTTTCTGGCTGGTTGGAATAACCAATACATTGAACCTTATAGACGGTCTGGACGGACTTGCTGGAGGAGTAGCCTTGATCTCAGCTCTATCCTTTACATTTGTGGCGTTGAAGCTTGGGATGGATGAGATTGCCATACTGGCAGCACTAGTATCCGGAGCCTGTCTTGGATTTTTGCCATTTAATTTCAATCCTGCCAAGATATTCATGGGTGACACAGGGGCATTGTTCCTTGGCTTTATGCTTGCTGTAATTTCCATTGAAGGGGTTATGAAAAGCGTTGCTACAATAGCAATGCTTGTACCAATAATAATTCTCGGAGTACCCATATTTGACACTACATTTGCCATATTCAGAAGACTGTTAAGCGGTAAATCAATTATGGCAGCAGATAAAAGTCACCTTCACCACAGACTTCTTGAGAAAGGATTTTCCCAGAAAAAGACCGTGTTGATATTATATGGCATATCGGCAATTTTTGGAGCCTTTGCCGTTTTGGTTTCAAGGGCCAACAGCCGTCAGGTGGTATATATGTCTGTGATCTTGTTTATTGTGGCAATTATTTTTGCCATAAAGCTTGGACTGATTACTAAAAGGGCAAAGAAGGAGGATACGGATAGATGAAAGTAATGACAGTATTTGGGACAAGACCTGAGGGCGTAAAGATGGCGCCTGTTATCAAGGCTCTGGAACATCGGCAGGGAGTCGAGCAGGTAATCTGCATCACTGCCCAGCACAGGGAGATGCTGGACCAGGTAATAGATCTGTTTGGAATAAAGCCTGACTATGACCTTAATATTTTTAGACCCGGACAATCTCTTACAGACATAACGACAAATGCTCTCAAAGGTCTTGAGGATGTAATCAAAAAGGAGAAACCAGATGTCCTTCTTGTTCAGGGAGACACAACCACAGTTTTTGCAGGAGCACTTGCTGCCTTTTATCAGAAGGTGAGAATCGGCCATGTGGAGGCGGGACTAAGGAGCGGGAACCTCTATTCACCATATCCTGAAGAGGCAAACAGAAAGCTTACAGGAGTTATGGCAGACTTTCACTTTGCTCCTACAGAAAAGAACAGGGAAAATCTCCTAAGGGAAGACTATCCTGAGGAAAAGATTTTTATTACGGGAAACACTGTTATCGATGCTCTTAGATATGCAGTCAAAGAAGACTACCACTTTGAGGATCAGAGGCTGAACAGTATAGATTTTAAGAATAAAAGAGTAATACTTATGACAAGTCACAGAAGAGAAAACCTTGGTGAGCCCATGGAAAATATCTTCACAGGGGTGAGGGATGCAATAGAAGGCTTCGATGATGTCCATGTGGTGTTCCCGGTACACCTAAATCCCAAGGTAAGGGAAATAGCGGACAGGATACTTGGTGACAATCCAAAGGTATCGCTGACAGAACCCCTTGACTATGCTCCATTCACAAACCTAATGGCACGGGTAGCCCTTGTTGTAACCGATTCAGGAGGACTTCAGGAAGAGGCGCCTGCACTGGGTAAGCCGGTCCTTGTCATCAGGGAGGAAACGGAAAGGCCTGAGGGAGTCGAAGCGGGTACTGCAAAGCTTGTGGGAACAAGCTACAAAGGTGTCTATGACAATCTAGTGAGACTGCTTGAAGACAAGGATGAATACCAGAGGATGGCCAAGTCAGTCAATCCCTACGGCGACGGCACTGCCTCTGAGAAGATTGTTGATATTTTGCAGGAGAAGATAATATAATTCATACGCTGCCCACGATTACAGGAAAGTGTCATCCTGAGTGAAATGAAGGATCTTAAAGAACAGGATATCATTAAAGATAGATCCCTCCATTGCAGTCGGGATGACACAGCGTTATGTCGACCAAAGTGGAGACATCCAGGACCTAATAGAATGACCAGAGTAATTACTCACTATTCCTCTCGGCACACAAACATGTACATGGATTTTTAGTTATGGCATTTAAGTCATCAGAGCATATATAATCTAAAAACAGACATCGAGGAAAAGGACACTCCAGAATATTGAAAATGGAGTGTTTTTGCTTGTTTTAAGAGTATATTTGATGCATTTTCAACTTATTAATGGTATAATATAGAAGTTAGTGGAATTATGTAAATAATAATTTGATTATTAGTAAAAAATGAATATAGAAAACTTGAATTTTGATTCTCACATATGTATAGGGGGAGATTTTTTGGAAAAGATATTAGTGGAGAAGAGCCCACCATTAAAGGGCACAGTAAGAATAAGCGGAGCAAAAAACGCGGCACTGCCAATATTGGCTGCAACACTTCTTGGAACAGAGGATATTTTTCTTGAGGATGTTCCTAATTTAAAGGATGTGCAGATTATGTGCGAGGTGTTGGAATCCCTTGGAAGCAAGGTAGAGTATCTTGAGGAGAATGTACTGAAGATAAATTCCTCCAATATAAACAGCTACGAGACAAAATACGAGCTTATGAGCAAGATGAGGGCCTCTTTCCTGGTGATGGGTCCACTTCTTGCAAGACTTGGAAAGACAAAGAATTCCATGCCTGGAGGATGCGCAATAGGTTCAAGACCCATAGATCTTCACCTGAAGGGCTTTAAGGCTCTCGGAGCAAAAATAGATATTAACCACGGCGATATCGGAGCCTACACAGAAAAACTCGTTGGAGACACTATATATCTTGATTTCCCATCAGTTGGCGCAACTGAAAATATCATGATGGCCGCAACAATGGCTGAGGGAGAGACAATAATCGACAATGCTGCGATGGAGCCTGAGATAGTTGATCTATCGAACTTCCTTAGCAAGCTGGGTGCGAACATCAAGGGTGCGGGCACATCCACAATAAGGATTAAAGGTGTAAAAAAACTGGGTGGGGCACATCACCAAATAATCCCTGATAGAATAGAGGCTGGAACCTTTATGGTTGCTGCAGCAATCAGTGGAGGAGATGTCATTGTTGACAACGTCATCAACTCTCACCTGAAGCCAGTGGTAGCAAAGCTAAGAGAAGCGGGCTGTACAGTTGAGGAAGGGATTGACAATATAAGGGTTATAGGAAACGGGAACCTCAAGGCAATTGACATAAAGACACTTCCATATCCGGGATTCCCTACTGATATGCAGGCTCAGTTTATGGCATTGATGACGATTCTTGAGGGCACAAGCTCAGTTATGGAGACGGTATTTGAGAACAGATTTATGCATGTTGAAGAGCTTAGAAAAATGGGAGCCCAGATAAGAATTGACGGAAGGTCTGCTATAATCCAGGGAGAAAAGGAAATCAACGGAGCAAAGGTCGAGGCATCAGACCTTAGAGCCGGTGCAGCACTTGTTCTGGCAGGAATTGTGGCAGATGGCACCACAGAGATTGGGAATATTTATCATATAGACAGAGGATATGATGGAATTGAAGAGAAGTTCAGCAGCCTGGGTGCAACAATTTACCGAAAGACCTTTTAGTCGTTAGTATCGTACACAACAGTGGGTCGCTACAGCAACCGATGAAACATGCAGTTGTTAAAGCACCCTTTGATTTCACTTGAAAAATAGCAAAGGAGGAAGAATATGTCTGCATTAAGAGCTGACGTTGGCATTGACCTTGGGACAGCAAGTGTACTTGTCTACATAAAAGGCAAGGGAATTGTACTTAAGGAGCCGTCTGTGGTTGCAATAGACCAGTATACCAATAAATTCCTGGCAGTGGGAGAAGAAGCGAGAAGAATGCTTGGGAGGACACCCGGAAATATTGTGGCAATCAGACCATTGAAGGATGGAGTAATTTCAGATTACAGTATAACTGAAAGAATGCTAAAGTACTTTATTCAAAAATCACTTGGTAGAATGTGGCTTAAGCCAAGGATTATAATCTGTGTTCCAAGTGGTATAACAGAGGTGGAAAAGAGGGCGGTTATGGAGGCCAGCAACGAAGCTGGTGCAAGCCAAACCTACCTTATAGAAGAACCGATAGCAGCAGCCATAGGAGCAGGGCTGGATATAACCCTGCCCAACGGAAATATGGTCGTTGATATAGGAGGCGGAACTTCGGATGTTGCAGTCATTTCTCTGGGTGGAATTGTTGTCAGCAAGTCCATAAAGACAGCAGGAGATGAGTGTGACGAAGCTATAATCAAGTTTATCAGGAAAAAATACAATATGATGATTGGAGAAAGATCTGCAGAGCAGCTGAAGATGGAAGTTGGCTGTGCATATCCATATGATGTGGAAAAGATAATGGAGGTCAAGGGTAGAAACCTCCTGACCGGATTACCTCTTAATGTGGAGGTATCCTCCATTGATATGCTGGAAGCTCTTCATGAGCCAGTAAACGAGATTGCCGAAGCGGTTCACGAGGTACTTGAAAAGACTCCGCCGGAGCTTTCCTCAGACATAAGCAACTCAGGTATATACCTGACTGGTGGAGGAGCAATGCTCTATGGCCTGGACAAGCTTATTCAGGAAAGAACCGGAATCGAAACAAGACTGGCAGAGAACCCCATTGAATGCGTTGCCATAGGAACAGGAAAGTCACTTGATTCCATAGAGGTTCTGGAAAGGGCAATGAAGGAATCTAACAGATCAAGGTTTGGATAAAAAAAGATTCGTTGCAAGTTTAAACTTGCAACGAATCTTTTTTAAGTTCTACATTAATTGAAGTTGTAAGGAGTCTTTAACTGGTAGGTTATACCCTGACCATTTGTCACAAATTCAACATATGAGTATTTTGCAAAATCCTCAGGGGTGCTTACATTTGCCCCTGTAAGTGTTAGATATCTCACTCCGTCCTTAAGGGTATAGGAGTTTACTCCACCGCTCTGGACGACAAATACATTTCTCCCATTTTCCATCTGTTCAACCATGAGCTCGTGGAAGAGATCTGCTTCCATTTTGTCATTGAATCCATTAGGTCCGAAAACCGGTCTGGATACTGATATTATAAGATTCTTTTCAGTTCGACTTTGAAGATCAGTTACCAACTGAGTCCATTGGCTGCTGTTTGCTGCCCTTATTCCATCGGAATTTGCCTGGAGATTTACTACATATACGCCCTCTGCCTGAGCCTTTCCATATAAACTGCCACCGTTTACAGTTGCTGTGTGGCTAATGGCATTTTTAAATTCCTGACTCATGTTGCCGATTTGCACACCGATACTTGCTGCCGAAAGGGATTCTGTCAAACCCTTGAGTCTATGGGAAGAGACAACCTTTGCCATCAGAGTATTTCCTGTAATCTTCGGCTCACTGTAGACTGCGACCCTTGTGCCTCCTGCAGGTGTGGGTATGTGGAGTGGATCCTGTACCCTTGTGGATGCAGGCAAAGAGGATTTGTCCACAGGAAGTGATGAGAATGACTTTAGGTCGTCAATTACAATTCTTCCTGCAGAAGACTTTTCTGAATTAACCTCTGCTACATATATTCTCTTAAGACTTACAGGATATGAGACGTTTGATGGAAGCTGTGCCTCAAGATATTTCCATTCGCTGAAGTCCATGGATTTTGTAAAGTCTACTACATGCTCGCTTCCACTTGAATCAATGATTGTTCCTCTGAGCCAGGTGCCGGAGGAATCGCCAAGGACAGTAAGCCCAAGTCTTTGCGGTGACCCTGGCAAAGGAATTCCATTCGGGCTGTTCTTAAAGTCTAAATAGGCAGCCCTTGTACCGCTTCCTTCAGTGAAATCGTAATTTATCTCAATTGCCTTTTTTCCATGAAAGGCTTTATCTGTGAAGGCAACGTTGCCCTTAACGGATGACGGATACCCTGAGAACCCTATGGGTACATCCCCTTCAAAGGATGAAATGGAAGTCTGCATTACTCCTACTGAAACGGGAATTGCCCTTGAAGCGTTTCCTGAGGAGACTATGATGGCACCTGATGCTGGACTTGAAGATGCCTTGAATACTCCATCCTGGACAGTTCCAACGCCTCCGGTAGTCTGGAAGCCTACCTGTGAAAGAGGCAGGTTGCCTTCACGGCCTATTTCATCTACACCAATGAGTGCACCAATGGATCTGGTTCCACCAGGTGATATGCTTATGCTATCCAGCTCAGTCCTTATCTCCACAGGAGGATTGAGAACCCTGATAGGAGTAGACGCTGATACCCCCTGATAGATTGCAGTTATTTCACCATGGCCTGCAGCTGTTGCCAGGAAGGTGTTTCCCTGGACTCTTCCCAATTCGTTTGAAATAGACCATTTGATTGAGGCTGGATCAATATGATAAAGATTGTCATTGGCATCATAGCCTTTTGCCTTTAGAGATGTTGAGCCTCCTGAAAACATGTATTCTGCATCCTTGGAAAGGATGATTCTATTTATGGCACCTCTTGGCGTACTGGAGAATACACCAATTCCGTTAACTACATTTCTGTTTTCCACCGGAGTATTTACAAACTCTGAAGCCGCCTGACCAATAGGCTTGATGGCCATGGCA